>NZ_JBBNJY010000014.1:0-48955 GCF_040093295.1 Ruminococcoides bili | reverse complement strand
AGGCATTTAGCTTGGCAGTACTAATAGGTCGAGGGCTTGACCACAAGAGTCTTTTGGTCAGCTTATTAAAGTATTTACAATATTGCTTCTCACTTTGCTTAATCTTTATTCAGTTTTCAGGGCGCTGTCAAAGCGACTGTGAAATGCACCATTAGCTCAGTTGGTAGAGCACCTGACTCTTAATCAGGGTGTCCCGGGTTCGAGCCCCTGATGGTGCACCAAAAAGGTAACAGGGGCTAATGAAAAGAAGACCATTAGCCTTTGTTACAAACAGATGGCTCGTTGGTCAAGCGGTTAAGACTCCGGCCTCTCACGCCGGCAACGCGGGTTCGATTCCCGCACGAGTCACCATGAAGATGGTATAAACTTCTCAAATAAGGGAAGAATAAATACAAGAGAATAGTTGGTGTTGATGACGCTGAGGGTCCACCTGTTCCCATACCGAACACAGAAGTTAAGCTCAGTGGTGCCGAAAATACTTGGCTGGTGACGGCCTGGAAAGATAGGGAGATGCCAACACAGGCGAAACACCTAATCAGGTGTTTTGCACTATATTCCTCCATAGCTCAGTTGGTAGTGCGAGTGTACAGAAATGTACCGAAAACTATTGATTAGTTTGAGGAAACACCCAAATATGTTGTTTAAGTTCACTACCGGAGGCTTAAATAACAAAAAAGATTGCTCTTTGTGCAGTCTTGACAAAAATCTTTGAGCAAAATCAAAGAAAATTGTATATTCCTCCATAGCTCAGTCGGTAGAGCGCATGACTGTTAATCATGATGTCACTGGTTCGAGCCCAGTTGGGGGAGCCAAAAGAGGCTCATAGTTTTTCTATGAGCCTCAATTACTTATATATAAAATTTATTTCCGGTAGAAGTGATAATTGTTTTATCGGAAAGGAATAGATATGGAGTTCGAAAATATGACAGACAAACAATTTGATGTTCTTATGAACTCAATTATCCAAATAGTGAAGGATTCTGAAACTAAAGATGAAGCTGTTGAAAAGCTACAAAATTTAGTTAAAGGTAAAGAAAACTGATTACTTTCGCTAATCTGCTTAATTTAATATTATCAAATATATGAGTCAATTATCATATTTCTTATTTTAGAGATATAGTAATTGGCTCTTTTTTTATTTGGCTATCGTTTTAATTTTTTTGATTAGAACGGTTGCCTTTTTTATTTGCAAAAAATTTGAAAGGAATGATTTTAAATGTATTTTACCGACACACCCGAACTCAGAAAGTTTGAAAGAGAGATGCGTCAGAAACCTAATTTTGACAGGCGTAATGATGATAACAATGAAAGCGAGATTGCACATTTCTCTGACAACAAAAAACTTAATACAAACAGAAACAAGAAAGACATGGGTTGATTTTATGACTATAAAAATCATGAGTCCTACTAATGGATATTGCTTGAGTCAAAACTAAAAAAATAGGAGATGTATAACTTGAACGAATATGAAAGACAGCGCAGAATAGCTGAAAGCACAAAGAAATTGTATCCGCCGGGAACAAGAATTGAGCTTATCCATATGAATGACCCACACGCACCTGTTCCGGCAGGCACAAGAGGAACAGTTAAATTTGTTGATTCAATGGGAACGATATTCCCTGAGTGGGATAACAATCGAACCATTGGTATCGTTCCCGGTGAGGACTCATTCAGAAAGCTCACACAGGAAGAAATCGAAGCAGAAAACCAATCTGAATCAGAAGTTGAAGATGAAACTCCTGATGAGGATAGCGGAATGACAATGGGAATGTGAGGTGTTTTTTAATCTATAAATCTTCGGTGAGCTGAAGATTTATGTCCATCAAATTCTTTGATATGTTTGCAGGCTCGGCGTTTTTCGTTCAGGCCTTGAAGCCATAGGTGGTTTTGAGTGCGTCGGATACTGCGAAATCGATAAGTATGCAAAGCAGGCATATGAAGCAATGTACGATACGAGAGGTGAACTTTACTTTGATGACGCAAGAAAAATTGTATCCGAACAGTTACCCGATTTCGACCTTCTGGTTGGAGGATTTCCCTGTCAGTCTTTCTCAATCGCCGGAGCAAGAAAAGGATTTGACGATACAAGAGGAACGCTGTTTTTTGAGATTGCTCGAATTGCTTCCGTTAAAAAACCTAAGTATATCTTCCTCGAGAATGTTCCCGGTATGCTTAACCACGACAAAGGCAGGACATTTGAAACAATCCTCCGTACATTGGATGGTTTGGGGTATAATGTGTGCTGGCAGGTACTTAACATCAAAAATTTCGGATTGCTGATAAAAGCTAAGACCAAAGACGGTTATCAGGTTGCATATCCCGGCGACAGCATTGATACTGCTTTTTCTGGACAGAACTCAAGACGTGGTCGAGTCGGCAATCAGATAGCACATACTCTGACAACTTCTGCAACGCAGGCGTATTATTTTATAGACCTGAACCCCGATCCAAAGCTGACAGAAATTGCAAGGTGCATAACAGCAAGGCACGATTCGGGAATCAGTAACCGAAAGGCTGAACATTCGGGCGTTTTCGTTGAAAGCACGGATTTTACAGATGATGAAAAGTTTGCAGTAGCCTTTATTGAGCCGAACGGCGAAGTTCACATCGGCAGAATACGAAAGCTTACTCCGATGGAGTGCTGGAAATTACAAGGTTTCACGGACGATCAATTCGACAAAGCAAAAGCGACAGGACTATCCGACAGCAGGCTATACAAAATGGCAGGAAATGCGGTGACAGTGAATGTAATTTCTGAAATCGGTAAGATTATCAAGAAAGTAAACGATAAAAATTAAATAACAACAACTAATATCAATCGTTCCTAACGAGTGATATTGGTTTTTATATATAAGCCGTTGGTTGAGTTAAATACTTAATCAACGGCTTTTTGTCGTTTCAGGGGCGATTGATATTCCGAGAGGAGTGAAAAGTAATCAAAACCCCTGTAAGTTGGATGGGTAACAAAACCTCCATCCTTCATATTTTGTACGCCCTGTTTCCTCTGAATTACGAAAGGTATATTGAACCCTTCGGAGGTTCGGGAGCGGTACTTTTAGGCAAGAAAAAGCCTGATAAAATGGAGGTTTACAACGATTTCAATCATAATCTTGTAAACCTTTTTCGCTGTATGCGTGACAGACCTATGGCGTTCATAAAAGAACTCGGATTTTATCCGCTTAATTCAAGGGATAATTTCAATGCAATAAAGAACTTTTTTAAACAGGAAAAGTTTGACGATAAGTACCTTGATGAGGAATTGGAACTGACGAAGATTATTCTTCCCGACTTGAAAGCAGAAGAAATCATAGAATTGTATATAAAAATGAAACAGGACTACGACTTGCGCAGAGCAGTAATGTTTCTGAAACTTTTGCGATACAGCTATTCAAGCGGCGGAAAATCATTTGCCTGTCAGCCATTTTCAGTAGTGAGCCTTTTTCAACTGATAGAGCAAGTTGGAAAACGGCTTGAAAATACTGTGATTGAAAATCAGGATTTCGAGGTATTAATCAAGCATTATGACCGAGATAATGCCTTTTTCTACTGCGATCCGCCGTATTTTTCAAGTGAATATGTTTATCAGTGTGGTTTCACTTGGGTTGACCATCTGAGGCTGAAAAACGCACTTGCAAATTCAAAGGGTAAATGGCTTGTTTCATACAACGATTGTGAGGAAATCCGTAATTTATATGACGGATATTCATTCTTTGATTTCACAAGGCTTCATAATATGAAACAGCGAATTAATGCAGGCGAGCAGTTCCCCGAACTGCTAATCAGCAACTACGATATGTATGAAAGGCAGAGAAACAAGCCGTTGCAGTTAAGTCTGCTTGACTTGACAACCGAACAACAAATTGATTTAGAACAAATTTTGAAGGAGTGTATTATTAACAATGGAAAATAGAATTTATGTAAGCATACCGCTTGACGCACTTATTGTATCAGGAATTACATCCGACTGTGCTGTGCAGATTTCAGCTGTGGACGGAGCAATTCTGATTGAGAGGTGCGATGGCGATTGCGTAAATTTTGATGACGAGTGTAATTGTTGCGACTGTATCTGTGATGAGTGCAGAGCAGAGCTTGCGGAAAGCGAGGACGAGTAGTGCTTAAAATTTACAGAGTTCTCGGTAAAAAAGGAAGAATTACAATTCCCTATGAAATCCGTCAGCAAATCGGATTCAGATACAACGATGTTTTATCATTCAACCAGCAGGATGACGGCTCGGTACTTGTCAGGCGAGAAAAAATATGCGACAACTGCAAGGAGTTAGCAGAAGAATATGAGGAAAATTTCACCCTTGAAGATTTCCTCGACAGCCTGTCAGAGGAAGAACAGAGAAACGCACTTTTGCATCTTTCTCTGTTGTGGGCAGAAAAGCTGAAACACTAAATCGGAGGTAAATTCATATGGCACAGAATACAAATTTCAAAGGAAACAAAAACAACAATCAGAAAAGGAAACTGCCGTATATCAAGGTAAGGATTGATAAGCTCGTTGATGTAGATGATTGCAACACAAAGGCGTTTGCAAGCGTTACTGTCAGCGGTGCGGTGGCTATTCACGGAATCAGAGTGATGAATTCTAGAAAAGGCTTATTTGTTGCAATGCCTGCAAGTAACTATGTTGATGAAAACGGCGAAACGAAGTTCAGCGAGATTGCTCACCCGATTTCCAAAGAAGTCAGAGATTTACTCAACAGCAAGGTTATGGAAGCGTATCATCAGGCACTTGATGAACAGCAGAGCGAAGATGAATCCGAGAATATGTCAGAGGATGAAACGGAGAGCTTTACACAGAGTATGTAAATTCAGTTGACCGTTGTTTTTTAGTAATGTATAATATCTGTATTATAAATCGGATTTTTGGAGGTAAAAACAATGATAGAAAGGTGTAAAAACTGTGGAAAAAAAGTTGAGTATGAATTAGTGGGAACTGTTTATCCTGGTGGCAAGGATAGAGAAGAAGCTATTTGCCCATATTGTGGCAATATTTTAGAATCAAGAATGACAAGTCAGTTCTATTATGTTAAAGGTCTTGAAGATGACAATTAAATAACTTCTGGTTTGTCATAAAAAAACTCTGGACATTTGAAATTCTTTGGATATACTTAGTGCTTGAAAGGACGGCGATAGTATGAAAAAGAAAATCGCTATAATGTTAAGCATAATATTAATGGCAGGAACATTCACAGCTTGTACTGCAGAAGAAAAAGTGAATAACGATGTTAAGACATCCGTAGTTTCAAAGGCTGCGGATGTTTCTGTATCTGGGGAAAGTTCTGAAATGGCAACAACAGAAAAAGCAACTGAAACAACCACCACCGAAAAAACCACCGTTTCAAAAGAAACAGAGCCTTCGGAACAGAATACCAAAACCGAAGAAAAAGCCGACAGTGGGCAAAATTCGGCGGTTGTTTCGGCAACGAATCCGATTCAGAAAACACAATCCGAGGTTCAGAATATCAGCAAGAATACAGCGAACAGTAATAAGCAAAAATCAGAATCGACTGCTAAAAAAGAAACTGAAAATTCTACTCAAAAGCCTGTGCAGAAGCCTACGGAAAAGCCAACACAGAAACCTACGCAAAAACCTACGCAACCGCCTACTAAAGCAAAAACGGTTGATGTTCAGTATGCGGTGAGTACCTGTATAGCCTACGGTCAACAGCTTGGAATGAAATACGATTCCTCACTGAATACAGGCAACGCAAGCTGGTTCTCGCCCACAAACGCATCATATTATGATGATACGCAAAGCCTGACTGCAGATTGCTATGGTGATGTTGAGTATGTAGCCTACTACTACCAAAGCAGTGGCATTACTCCAAGCGACTTATCATTCAATGTAATCGCAGACAATAACAAAATATATGTAGTCTATTGCTAAATAAGGCTATGAAATCTAAACACCCGAATGTCAAAGTTCGGGTGTTTTTTATGAAAGGAAAATGACAATGAAAATCAATAATATTACACTCTCGGATCTCCGCCGTATGAACGGCAAGGAAGGACTCATCTTGCAGGGCTGCGGAGGTGAAACACAGGAATGGGTGGACGGCATCAATAAAATGCTCACGGATAAGGGAATACTTCTTAACAATACAAAGTTTGAGCATGTTTCTGTGTTTCAAAATGACGGCGTTACCTGTATACTTTATCCATTTGAAGATGTCCACCTTGACATCGGCAACCTTGCAATGTGGAGATTACAGTCATACACAGCATTTGCCGGAACTTGGCTTTCCGATTATGTAGATAACAAGCTCGGTGGTTTTATTATCGATGAACAGAGCAAAGCAGAAAAGGTCAAACCCGACTGTGCATTGATAGGTCAGGATGGCAATATATTCAATCTGTTAGGAATTGCAAGCCGTACATTAAAGCAAAACAGTATGGCTTACGAAGCAAAAGAAATGTGCAGTCGTGTTACGAGTTCTGGCAGTTACTGCGAAGCGCTGAACATTATCGGCGAATATGTAAATATAACGGACGGCAGTGAGCAGTCCGATGATATAGATGAAGATTTCAATGAAGGGCAGGCGATGAAATTATGATTGTATTTAAACAGAATAAGACGTCAATCGGGGCAAGGGTAAAATCTTGCCCAATATTTTTTATGAAAGGATTTTTAAAATGACTAAGTTAATCAGAAATAAGAAATTCACAAGAATAACTGCACTTTTACTCGTGGTTGCCGTAATATTCGGAACAATGTTCTCGCTCCCTGTAAGTGCGGCAAGCGGTGATAAGGTGACAATCACCTTTGATTACTGTTATGACAGTACAGGAAACATAATCAAATTTCAGCAGACAACAGTCAACGACGGTTATACTGTAGGTACAGTGGGCGAAGAGTTGTGCAAGATTTTTGCAGACGGCAAAGAAGCCTACTGTATTGAACCCGGTCACACGCTCTACTCGGGCAATACGCTGACAGAAAGTGCCTCAACCGTTTGGAAAAATTTAGGCTCGGCAAAGCAGAAAGCAATTAACCTTGCTCTGCTCTACGGCAAACCCGGTTCAGGAAAAAGCTTAAGCGGAACAGAGGATCAGAAATGGGTGGCAACACAGCTGATTGTATGGGAATTTGTTTCAGGATGCAGAAATACTGCCGACGGTTACAAGTGTACAAATACAAAGTTCATTGACGGCATTTGTGCAGGCGGCGCAAACCCCGGAGTTAAGTCAGTTTACAATGCAATCTCAAAAAGTCTTGCAAATTACTCAACTGTTCCGAGCTTCGCAAGTGCAATCGCTTCGAAGGCTGAAACCTATGAAATGAAATACTCGGACGGAAAGTACACATTAACCCTTACCGACAGCAACAGTATTCTTTCGGATTTCAGCTTCAAAACCACAAGCGGAATTTCCGTTTTAAAATCCGGTAATAAGCTGACATTAACTTCAACTTCGCCAGTCAATAATGCAGTAACATTCAACTCTGCAAAGTCAATGCCAAGCGTTAGCGGTACTACTCTTGTTCCCTACGGTGACGCAAGCCTTCAGGATGTAATCACAGGAGTTGAAAATGACGCTGACCCGATAAGGGCATATTTCAAGGTCAAGACAAGCTCGGGCAACCTAAAGCTTGTCAAAACCTCCGAGGACGGCAATGTTGCAAATATTGAGTTTACTGTCAACGGCGATGGTTACAGCAAAACTGCAAAAACCAATTCAAAAGGCGAATTTGAATTAACCGACCTTGTTCCCGGAAAATACACGGTTACCGAGCATACTCCGACAGAGTATGCCGAACAAAAATCAAAGACCGTAAATGTTGAAAGTGGGAAAACGGTAACTGTATCTTTCAGTAATGTTCTTAAAAAGTGGAATCTTACTGTTACTAAAACGGACGCTGAAACAAAGTCTGCACAGGGTGATGCAACACTCGCAGGAGCAGTTTACGGTATCTACGATAACGGCGAGGTGGTTGACAAGTACACCACCGATAAAAACGGCAGTTTTACAACCTCCTATTATGTTTGCGGAGATAAGTGGACTTTAAAAGAAATTGAGCCAAGCGAGGGTTATCTGCTTGACGAAACCGAGTATCATATCGGCGCAGAAGCAAAGAAATACACCATTGAAAACAACAGCATTTCAATGGGCGTTACAGAGGATATTTTAAAGGGCAAAATCTCCATTATCAAGCACACTGATGACGGCAGTACGAAAATTGAAACACCCGAAAAAGGTGCAGAATTTCAGGTGTATCTGAAATCATCGGGAAGCTATGCAAAAGCAACAGAATCCGAAAGAGATACTCTTGTTTGTGATGAATACGGCTTTGCGGAAACAAAGGATTTGCCTTACGGCACATACACTGTTCATCAGACCAAAGGCTGGAACGGCACAGAGTCCATTGCCGATTTTGATGTATTCATTTCTGAAAATAATAAGACTTACAAATACCTCATCAATAACGCAAGCCTTGAAAGCTATGTAAAGATGGTAAAGGTTGACAGCGAAACAGGCAAACAGATTCCATACTCCGGTGCCGGATTTCAAATTTACAGTCCAAAGGGAGAGCTTGTAACAATGAAGTACACCTATCCGATTGTTACAGAGATTGACACCTTCTACACGAACAGCGAGGGTTATCTGATTACACCCGAATCTCTGCCCTACGGCAAAGGCTATTCAGTCGTTGAAGTGCAGGCTCCTTACGGATATATCCTCGACAGCACACCTGTACATTTTGATATTACGGCAGAAAACACAAGTGAAGAAAACGGCGTTACAATCGTAAAAGCCGAGAAGAAAAATACTCCGCAGAAAGGTACAATTACCGTAGAAAAAACAGGCGAGATTTTCTCGAATGTAACTGCAGTCGGCGGCGGATATACTGATGAAAGCGGAAATGATGTTGCACTTACGACCGTATATCAGCCTGAATATTCTGTAAGCGGTTTGTCGGGTGCAGTGTTTGAAATTTATGCAGATGAGGACATTACAACACCTGACGGAACAGTAAGAGCAAAGAAAGACGAGCTTGTCGCAACACTGAAAACAAACACAAAAGGCACAGCAACAAGCAAACAGCTTTACATTGGCAAATACCGTGTTGTTGAAACCGTTGCACCGTATGGAACAGTTATCAATCCCGAACCTCATACGGTTGAACTTACCTACTCAGGACAGAACGAAAAGGTAACCAACACCTCAACATCATTTACAAACGACAGGCAAAAGGTTGAAATCGACCTTACAAAAATTCTTGAACAGGACGAGAAATTCAACATCGGCAGTAATGACGAAATCCTCAATGTTTCATTCGGACTTTACGCTGATGAAGATTTAAAGGCTTCAAACGGTACGGTCATTCCAACGAACGGGCTTCTTGAAATAATCTCTTGTGATGAAAAAGGCAAAGCGACTTTCACAACAGACCTTCCAATCGGAAAATATTATGTTAAGGAAAACAGCACTGACAGCCACTATATTCTTTCCGATAAAAAATACCCCGTTGTATTTGAATATGCAGGACAGGATACAGCAACTGTTCGTATTTCTGTAAATGACGGTGAACCGATTGAAAATGAAATCATCTATGGCACAATCAAAGGCTTGAAGATTGACCGTGAAACAGGCGAAAATATCGCAGGCGCATTATTTGGATTGTTCAGTATTACTGAAACCAAATTTATAGAAGAAACTGCAATTCTGACATCCGAATCAAATGAGGAAGGAATATTCACTTTTGAAAATGTTCCATACGGCGAATACATTGTCAGTGAATTAAAGCCTGCCGAGGGTTATCTCCCTAATGAAGAAAACTATACCGTAACAATTTCTGAGAACAAGGAAATTATCGAAATCACAGTCGAGAACGATAAAATACCCGAACTCGGAACAACTGCAACTATTGACGGCAAAAAGGAATTTACGGTAAACGGCGATGTAACTATTGATGATGTCGTGTCATACAAGCACCTTGTACCCGGCAAAGAATACACGGTTAAAGGTATTTTGATGGATAAAGCAACAGGCAAACCATTTCTTGTAGACGGTAAGGAAATCACCTCAGAAGTAACCTTTACAGCAGAAAAAGCAAACAGCGAAGTGACAGTCTCCTTTACCTTTGACGGCTCGATAATTACAAAAGATACTGATGTCGTTGTGTTTGAAAGTCTTTATTATGATGGTGTTGAAATCGCCGTACACGCCGACATTGATGACACAGATCAGACAGTAACAATTCATCCACAGCCTGAACCCGAAAAACCGCAGACTGGTGATAACTCAAATCTCGGCTTTTATATCGGCTTGGGTTCTGTTGCTGTCGGCGGTTTGATTGCATTTCTTATCATAAAATTTAAAAGGAAAGATGAGGACGATGAATAATGCACAGGGCATATATCTGTTCGCCTTTGGGCGGTAATGTATCTGTAAACATTGAAAACGCAAAACGATATGCACGATATGCGTTAGAGTGCGGTATGGCTCCGTTCATACCGCATTTTTACGCCCTGATTTTGAATGATGACAATGAAGAAGAGAGAAATCTCGGAATGCTTGCCGGACTTTCTATGCTTTGGGTTTGCGATGCGGTCTGGGTTTTCGGTGATGAAATAACCGATGGCATGAAAACAGAGATTCGCTTTGCCGAAAAGCTGAACATCAAAGTCAGATATATATCGGAGAATGATTTAAGAAAATCGGAGGTAAAAAATGATAAAGTCAAGAAAAATTAAGTTGTTGAAGTGGTTGGCAGGAATATCAGTAATACTGTTAATGCTCGGAATATCGGCAGTAACAGTCTTTGCCGCAGGAGATGTATCATCAGCAATCGAAAGCACATGGACATCGGCACAAACACAGATAAAAAGCGTTGTAAATAATGTTGTTTTTCCTGCGGTGGATATGATTCTTGCTATACTTTTCTTTGTTAAACTGGCTACGGCTTATCTCGATTACCGCAAGCACGGACAGTTTGAATTCACCGCACCGGCAATACTTTTCGGCTGTCTTGTGTTCTCGCTGACTGCACCGCTATACATCTGGACGGTACTTTGATAACAATAAAAATAAGGCTGTTGTGTTAAGTCATAACAGCCTTTTGTGGAGGTGATTTATATTTTTGACTGGTTAGGAGATTTCATCGGCGGAATCGGAAGTGCCATAGGCGAGGTGTTTGACTTCCTCGGTGAGCAAATCTCAAACGCAATATGGAACACGATGTTACAGTGGTTCTATGAAACGATTTACAACGCTGTCGCAGACTTTTTTACTATGATGGGAAATATGGGTGCAGATGTGTTTGACCTTGAATGGGTGCAGGCGACAATAAATCTGTTTACTCTTTTTGGCTGGGCATTGTTCGTCGCAGGCACGGTCGTTGCCGTGTTTGATGTTGCAATAGAGTATCAGAACGGCAGAGCAAATATCAAAACAACCGCTATAAATGTATTAAAAGGGTTCTTTGCCTGTTCGCTGTTTGGCGTAGTACCTGTGGAGTTGTATAAGTTCTGCATCAGCCTGCAAAACACATTTTCAAAGGATTTGTCGTCCATAATGGCAGGACAGCAAAGCCTTGATTTAGCCGGACAAAGCACAAGTGTTTTAGAGGGCAGTTTTGCAGTTTCTGTTCAAGTGAATTTTGGTTTGCTGAATCTGTTATGTATGATAGCTTTTGCCTACTGCGTAATAAAAATATTTTTTGCGAACATCAAGCGTGGAGGAATTCTGCTCATTCAGATGGCGGTAGGTGCGTTGTATATGTTCAGCGTTCCGAGAGGATATCAGGACGGCTTTAATCAGTGGATGAAACAGATAGCGGCACTATGCCTGACAGCATTTATGCAGACAACTCTGCTGTTCCTCGGGTTGCTGACCTTTCCCGGCAATATGATTTTAGGACTGGGAATAATGCTTGCATCAAACGAAGTTCCGAGAATTGCACAGCAGTTCGGACTTGATTCATCAGTTAAGGTGAATATGACGAGCATTGTTCACGCAACCACTACTGCCGTGAACCTGACGAGAAGTGTTGCGAAAGCGGCTAAATAACTTAGTGCCAATGTTCTACTCCACTTATGTTGCGTAGAACCTTACTGCTTTTTAGCGTAAAATTTCCGCTAAAAAGCAGAGGCGCAATGCTCCTTGGCACAAGTTGCAATCTATCGCAAAGTTCTAATCAAACAAGCTTGTTAGAACTTTGCTCCGATTTAAGACGAAAGGAATTTAAAGATTATGACCACTTATTTATATCCGCAAAATCTAAAATCTACCGCCAATCTGTGGCTGTGGAGCTTACGGGATTTTGCAATTATGAGCATAGCGCTTTTGTTATCAATACTGATACTTGCACAGACGAGGATAATAGTACCGCTTGCAGTGACACTTTGCTTCGGGTTTTTGTCAATAAGGCTTGAAGATACAACAATTCTTGATTTTATCCGCTATGCTGTAAAGTATTTTATTTCAACTCAACAAATTTTTTATTGGAGGGAGAAAAAGTGAAAAAGCAAAAACGAAAAGGCAAATCGGTTCAGGACTTGCTGGGCATAAAAACCTTTACGAAAAACGGCTTGAAGGTTGGCAAGGGAGAACTGATTTTTTATATGGTTCAGCCGACAAATATTTCCGTACTTTCTCACACGAATATCGAAATCAAGGTGCGGCACCTGATGATGGTACTTTCTGCTGTGCCGGATATTGAGATTACCTGTACAGACTCGTGCGAGTGCTTTGATACGAACAAAAGCTATATCAAAGGCAGGATTGAAGCTGAACAGAATGATAAGGTCAGAAAAATTCTTGCTAAAGATCTTGACTTTCTCGACAGTATTCAGACCGAAACCTCAACCGCAAGACAGTTCCTGTTCATTGCAAGGTGTAAATCTTCAAAATCCGAAAATGTTTTGCAGAAAGCAAACAGGGTTGAGAAGATTATTTCAGACCAAGGCTTTGAAGTAACCAGAATGAAGAAAGCCGACATCAAGCGTTTTCTTGCAATATATTTTGACGCAAGTATGAACGGCGATTTGATGCCCGATTATGACGGCGAGCAGTATTTTGAAAAGGAGCAGACCTATGAAGAAGCATAAAGGGAAAATCCAAATGGAAATTGTGATAGGCATATTTTCTGTAATTATAATTGCTTGTCTGATATCAATATTTTCAAGGCTCTATGCCGAAAACAAGGAAACGGAAGAATTCAGACAGCTTGCAGAAATCGTTACCGAGGAAACAACAGATTCAACCATTGAAGAAACCATTAAAAAGCTACATTTATTAAAAGTCAGTGATTCAGATAATGAAGTTCAAACTGGACAGCCTGTGTATTACACAACTTACTATCAGCCACACTCTGTTTCCAATTTGCTGTCGGTAAATAGTGAATGCTTCGGCTGGATAAGCATAGCAGGAACAAATATCAATTATCCTGTCATGCATACACCCAGTAATCCGCAGAAGTATCTGAACAAAAACTTTTACGGCGAGTACAGCTATAGCGGTACACCATTTCTTGATGCAAGGTGTTCAGCCGACAGTACCAATCTCATAATTTACGGACACCATATGAACAACGGCACAATGTTTGCAGACCTTTGCAACTATACCGATTATTCTTATTTTACGGAACATCCGACAGTTATGCTCGAAACGAAAGACGGGGCATTTGCTTACTCCGTCTTTTCTGTTATGAAAGTAAAATCCGATGATGATTGGTACAGATTCACAACAGTTGGAACGGAAAAAAGCTATAACTCAAGAATTGAATATGCAAAAGAGAAATCCATATACGACACAGGAATTACACCTGTTTACGGTCAGCAGATTCTAACGCTTTCAACCTGTTACGGATACAATCAAGATGACCGCATACTTGTGTTGGCAGTTCGAAATTAAAGGGGGTAAAAATTATGGGACTATTCAATAGAAAACCAAAGGTGCTCACACCAGAACAGGCAGAGGAAATTTACACAAAAGATTTCTTTGATATAATTCTGCCGTCAACAATAAAATTCTTGACAGATCACTACATTGTCGGCGACTCATACCGCAGTGTATGGGCGGTTCGTGAATATCCGCCGTCAACTGAAGAACAGGCGATTCTTTCACAGCTTGCAGACAGAAACGGAGTAACTCTCCGCATCTATCACAGACTTGTGGAGAGTATGGAACAGAGAAAAATCATACAGAACGCAACACGCAAAAATAAGCTCAAATCAAGCGGTAACGATGTAAATGAAACCATTGAAGCACAGGGCAACTTGCAGGATGTTGTCACGCTGATGGCGAACTTACGAAAAAACAAAGAACCGTTATTGCATTGTTCTGTGTTCATAGAGCTTAAAGCCAAGAGCAAACAGAAATTGAAGGAGTTGCAAACCGATATTGCAATGGAGCTGACACGCTCCAAGATTGAAGTGGATAGATTAACGCTAAGGCAGAAAGAAGGCTTCTTGTCGGTGAACCCCATAGGTTCAAATCAATTCGGACTTTTGTATGAAAGAGTGTTGCCTGCTTCATCTGTTGCAAATCTGTTTCCGTTTAATTTCAGTGGTAAGACAGACCCTAACGGCTTGTATATCGGTCGAGATAAGTACGGCACGAATATTCTCGTTGATTTTGACCGCAGAACTGAGGACAAGACAACGAGTAACATTCTTATTCTCGGAAACTCAGGTCAGGGTAAATCGTATTTATTGAAACTTATCCTTACAAATATTCGTGAAAGCGGAAAGAAAATCTTATGCCTTGATCCCGAAGCGGAGTATGAGGATTTGACAAATGCCCTCGGCGGTTGTTACATTGATTTTATGTCGGGCAAATACAAAATCAATCCGTTAGAACCAAAGGATTGGGGTAATGCAAATGAAGAAGTTGACTCCAAAACATCCGAACCGTTCAAGCGTGTTACCCGATTATCACAGCACATTGCATTTCTAAAGGACTTTTTCAGAACTTACAAGGATTTCACGGACGCACAGCTTGATACAATTGAAATTCTGCTTATGAAGCTGTACGCACGATTCGGCATTACAGATACAACCGATTACAGCACAAAAAAGCCTATTGATTTTCCGGTTATGAGCGATTTCTATGACTTGTGTGAGGAAGAATATATGACCTACGATCACAAACGGAAATATCTCTACACCGAAGAAATCCTGCAGGAGGTTTGTCTGGGTATTCACAGTATGTGCGTCGGTTCAGAATCAAAGTATTTCAACGGTCATACAAACATCACCGATGACAGATTCCTGTGCTTCGGAGTTAAGGGTTTGCTTGACACTAACCGCAGATTAATAGATGTTAAATATAATTATTGTTCGAAACCGAATAGGATGTAATTAAACGAGATGACCTTTATTGTTTATCTCGTTTTTATTTAGTGAAAAATATGTTTATATTTCAAAAACTATTTTATTAACTTGTTTGCAAAAAAAGTATTATTGATTTTCTTGACAACTTTGAATTTATACGCTAAAATTATATATAGAACATATGTTCTATGCGATCGATCAAAAATATTAATTATTTATTTAGGAGGAAAAAATTATTGAGTAAGCAAGCAATTTCTCTTTCATATTTATACGGTGGAAAGTGGATAGGTTTTAGTGATCAGACAAATCTACTATGGACTGCTTAAAGATTAAAACAAGTTCAAATGAATCTTTTTATTTACAATATAGAACTTGGAATAAGGGAATGAATGGATATTATCCATATGTAAAAAGTACTGAAAACGATTATGCAGGTTCTTCAGGTAAGCCAATTCAACAACTTCAGATTCAAGCATACAGGAATGATGGTACGAAGTTAGTATCAGGTATTGTTGTTATGTATAGAGCCTTTGTAGAAAATAAATGGCTACCATGGGTAAGTAATGCTGACCCTGAATGGATGGATAGTGTACAGAGTAAATATAATCTGGGTGGCACTTTAGATACCAGCAGCTCGTATGCCGGTATCTCCGGAAAGAATATTAGCGGAATAGAAATTCGTGTTTATAAAGAATCATCGTTAGGAAACTACTCTGGTGGTGAATCAAATCCTTCGCTAAGCTATATGGTTGGAAATGAATCTAATTGGAAGTCTTTTTCAAAAAGCACTTTGTCATCCAGAATAGATGGAATAAAAATACAGACAGGCAGTAACAAGGATTATTATTTAACTTATCGAACATGGAATGAAGGACAGTCATCTTATTATCCTGCCGTAAATAGTACAGAAAATGATTATGCAGGCTCCCCTGGAAAAGCTATTCAGAGGTTAAGTATCAATGTATATAGAAATAATGGCACAAAACTTACTTCCGGAATTATTGTTATGTATAGAGTATATACTGATTCAAGGTGGTTGCCATGGGTAAGTAACGCTGATCCTGAATGGATGAGAAATGTAAAAACTAAATATAGTTTGAATGGTACTTTAGATACAGGTTCATCTTATGCCGGCATAGACGGTAAAAATATTGGTGGCGTTGAAATTCGTATTTTTGAAGAAGATTCGTTAAATGCGGGTTCAGGTAGTTTCGTTGGTTCTGAAGAATTAATAACAACCCAGTATATGGCAAATAGTACATCTAATTGGAAAAGTTTCAATCATAAAGTAATGGCTTCTCCTATTGACGGTATTAAAATTCAGACCAATTCAAATTCGGATTTTTATTTGCGTTACAAAACATGGAACGAAGGACAATCATACTATTATCCTGAAGTAACAAGTTTAGAAAATGATTACGCAGGTTATCCAAATAAACCAATTCAGGGACTGAGTATAAGTGCATATAGTAAGGATGGAACAAAGCTAACTGCCAGTGTTGTTGTAATGTATCGTGCTTATGTTGATGGAAGATGGTTGCCATGGGTTAGTAATGCTGATCCGGAGTGGATGCAGGATGTTCAAGAAAACTATAATTTAGGTGGAACATTGGATGTCAGTTCATCATATGCCGGAATTATCGGTAAAAATATAAGCGGTGTTGAAATCTATGTGTTTAATGGCAAATCCATCTCATCATCAATCGGTAATTTATCCGGAGGCAAAGTAGCTTCAACACTTAGCTATATTGACGAAGATTCAAATTGGCATAGCTTTACTTCAATGGCAAGCTCCGTTCATATTAATGGTATAAAAATTAAAACCGACAAGTCTAAGCCATATTACCTTTTATACAGGACTTGGAATGAAGGAAAATCATACTATTATCCTTTTGTTAAAAGCAATGAAAATGACTATGCAGGATATCCGGGTGGCACTGTGCAGTTATTGAATATTCAAGTATATAGTAAAGAAGATGTAAAACTAACATCAGGTGTAGTTGTTATGTACAGAGTGCATGTACAAGGTAATTGGCTGCCTTGGGTAAGTAATGCTGATCCAAAATGGATGCGCAGTGTACAGTCAAAGTATAATTTAGATGGTACTTTGGACACAGGTTCTTCCTATGCGGGTATAGATGGCAAAAATATAAACGGCGTAGAAATCCATATCTATGAGGAAAATGAAATTTATACTAAGCCGCAAACACCTATAGGTAATAGTAAAATAATTCAAGCTCCGTTTATTTCCCAGTTAGGCAAATATCCGACAGGTTGCGAAAGTGTTACTACAGTTATGGCATTGAATCATATTGGTATAGATGTATCTGTAGACAAATTTATTGATTCATACTTAACTAAAACCGGAGTTCCTTTTGATCCCAGTATTTCATTTGGAGGAAACCCCAGATCTACGAGCGGGTATGGATGTTATGCACCGGTAATAAAGAAGGCATTAGATAAAGTTTTATCCGGACAAAAATATACTGCAAAACAATTGTATGGTGTTTCTCTGAAAAATTTATGTTCTAACTACATAGACAAAGGTATACCGGTAATTCTGTGGGCAACTATGTATATGAATACTCCATACATAAGTTCTACGTGGACCTACAACGGAAAAACCATTAACTGGATAGCACCCGAACATTGTTTGCTGTTAGTGGGATACGATAGTAGCCATTATATTTTTAATGACCCTCTGACTTCTCAGCCACAGACATACTATAGCAAATCTTCTGTTGAAACGGCATATAAAGGGTTAAATTATCAGGCTATTGTTCTTGAAAAAAAGGATAATAGTACGCCTACACCAACGCCTGCCCCTGTATATAAATACGGTGCTGTTAAAAATCCCGAAACAAAAGAAATATATCCCATTATGCTGTATGAAAATGGAAAAACCTATATTCAACCTGCTTATCAGTATGAAAATAAACCGGATGAGAAAAAACCAACAAGACTGCAAAAAAATACCTTTGATGTTGCAAAGTTTATTTCTGGATTAGAATTTGACGATAGTATGGTTGAAGCACAAAACCATCCAGCAATAGGCAATTTTTCAGCAATACTTATAGGTGGAATTACCTCTTTTGCAAATAGCTGGGAGACACTCTATATGGATGTTGAATATTATAAAGTTTCTTCTACGGGTCAAAAGCAAGCGGTAATTCGTTGTGGCGAATCTAAATATTGCAATTTCTTTAATAATTTAATATCACTTAAAAATCAATCTATGAGAGCTCTTTATGGCCGCTGGTCAGGAGCTAATATGTATTCTGCACAAGTATGGGAAAGTACTGTTAATGATTTTGCAAAAGGGCAGTATGCGAAATTTAAGGGAATAATACCAAATGATTCATATAAATATGATATTGAGTTTACATTTGATGAAAGACGAAAAGAGGATAAATATGTATCTCAAATTTTCTGTGGCAAAGATGGAAAAATGTATGAATATGCGACTATATATGATAGTGAAAAAATTGAAATTGTTGTTAAAGATTTTTGGGGTACAGAAATTGATCGTATAAATATTTTGCCTCAAATTAATCCTGTAAGTGAATTACCTCAAGATAAAGCAGCATTTTTTGAATTTGTAAAAGCATAAATATATTCACAACAGCCGAAGTAGAAAATACTTCGGCTGTAATTACAATATATAGATTTTAAAAACATAAAATTTAATAATCTACTCCCTCTTGCTTTATCATATTATCTTCAATTTTATAGTGTTTGGTAATTTCCATATTATCGGCAACCCATAGTGCTAAATCGCCCGAAGAAAGATCTGCATCGTCATCAAAAGCTCCGCATACGGAAAAGTCGTCATCACGGTAGCAATTAATAGCTTTGTAGGTTTTATCTATAATTACATAGGAATATTCTACCGCAATAATCTTTCCGTTCTTACCGTTATATTCACTGAAAGTAAAATCAGTTGCCCATTTTTTATCATTCCATGACTCTGGCATTGTAACATCCGGTGTACTTATACCGTCAACAAGTATATTAAAGTAATCCATAATGCTTTCAGGAGTTTCAAAAGTAACGTCCGGGAAACTGTCTATTACCTTCCCTATATTTATATATTCAATGTTATCGCAAATTAAATCTTTAATACCATCATATTTGCCACTAAATAAATCTTTATAAGCTTGTTTATATTTGTCATCTATTGGCATTAGTGATGGAATGATATAGTTATCTATACTTAATTTGTAGGGAGAAATATTTTCGCTGGCATTTGTTTTGTTTGCATCAGGACTAAAACAAGCAATAGATGTATAATTCTGAGCGTATAATTTCCAGTTTGAAGGAATATCAAGTGAAAAAGTTATATAATCACCTTCGCTGTTTTCCGTCACAGTTTTTGTTTCTATATCAGGCTTAATAATTGTATTGTTCTGCTGACAGCCTACAAGCAAAATCATAAGTACGATGGATATTATTGCTGATAAGATTTTGTATTTCATTTGTATGCTCCTATTCCTATTATATATTTTAACTGGAAATTATTTGAGATTTTTTGATTTTATGCATTTAATATTACTAAATTGTGATATTTATTATACTTCTTGTATTGCTTTTTGTAAAGTAATAATAAAAATAAATTTCAAACTTAATTAAAGTAATAAATGTAAGTATATCAGGACTTATGCAAAGTTATGTGGGATATGTTTGTTCTACGAAAGGTGGCATAAGATATGGATATACTTGAAGATTTATATTACGGAAACTTATTCCCTCACGAAAAATGTGCAAAGCTTGATGATGAGGTCAAGGAGCTATTGAAACTGCTCAACAGGAATGAAGAAAAGCTTGCGGCAGCCCTGACTGAGGCGCAGAAAGAAACCTTTGAAAAATACAAGGATTGTAATCGTGAAATTTCTGAAATCAGCGAACGAGAAATATTTCTGAACGGATTTCGACTGGGTGCAAGGATTATCATTGATGTAGTAAATAATTAAGAAAACGGATAGGCAGTTAATTTTTCCCATTGATTGCCTATCCGATTACTTTTTACAAATTTTACTCAATACAAATTATGTTCAATGCTTCCTCCTTGGGAATTTTATCCTCAAGATAATTGTCCCTTGCTGTTCTCGATTTTTCAAGCCAATCATAATATTCCTCAAAACTCAAAGGCTTTTCCACAGTATCAGGTGTGTTCAGTGTTCTTTCATAACGCTTATACATTTTGCCTCGCTGTGTGTCAAAAGTTTTCAGCACCTCATTTCTGTTTGCCAAGATTCGGTGCTTTAATTTCGGCGCAAATTCCTTGCAAGTTTTACCATTATTCAGAACTCTGTCGCAGTACAGGGTTTTCTTTTTTGTCTTTGGCACAAAGTATCTGCCACAAAGCTGACAGCGGCAGAGGCGGTATCCGTTCTCAACAAATAAATGTAACAGCAGAAAATAATACTCTGTCAGGTTACGGATATGGTACATCTGTCTGGATTTGTTATCCTCAAAATAAAATACGGTGGAAATCTGTACGCTGTTGTAATTGAAATCTTCGTTAACATCAATTTCTATTTGATTTGATAAATCGCTGAAAAAGTGCAAAACAAAAAACTGCACGGTTTTTATCTGGTCAAGATAGCTTGCATATTCACGCAGATAATGTTCAGTTCCGTCGTTCTCTCCTAAAAAATCCTCAATCATAAGTCTGTTCAAAAGACCGTAAAAAGTTCTATATTCCGCCAATGCCTTTTCTGCTTTTGCAGTTAACTTTTTAATCAGTGCAAATCTTTCTTCACTTTCATCAGGATATGTTCTGTAAACTTTTCTTATTTCATTTTGCAGTTCAGAATACTCTTCAAAATCTTCTTCTGAGAAACTAATCAACTCATTTTTGATAGTAGTATTTTCAATTGGAATCTTATTGTTATTTTCCTGCATATAGCCGGAAATATTTCCTTTGGAATCAATTTTTAATAATAAACCTTCGTGCTTTGCCATATACACCTCTGTCCTGAAGTGAAAATTATAAAAATCACTTCAATTCATTTTGTCATATATTTTTCTTGAAAAGTATGAGATTATTGTATCACACTGGTGAAAAAATTCCAACAGCTTTTGGATTACAACTGAATAACCATACCAAAGCTAAAATATTTTGAAATCATATGAGGTATGAGTAACAGGGAAAGGAGAAAAATGATTAAGAATTTAAATTTGGAGTTGAGCAGTAAGGCAAGATTTGATTCAATCGACGGTGCAAGTCTTGTTGAAAAAGATTTGCCGAGAAAGAAGTTTATAATCAATTCACTTCTTGCAAGCGGTCTTTCGATTATAGCCGGCTCACCAAAGGTAGGTAAGTCGTGGCTTGTTCTTGACTGGTGCGTTCGGATTGCAAAAGGCAAAGATGTATGGAATCTGCATACCGACAGCGGTACAACTCTGTATCTGTCACTTGAAGATGATGAAAGCAGATTGCAGGACAGGCTGACAGCGATAACCGATGAAGTGCCGAGTGATGTTCATTTTGTTACGGATTGTTCAAAACTTGATGAAAGGTTGGAAGAACAGATTCAAACTTTTGTTGATGAGCATATGGATACTGTCTTGATAATCATTGACACGTTTCAACTTATCCGTTCTGCAAAAAATGACTCGAGCTATTCAAATGATTATCTTGAGGTACAGAAACTCAAAAAACTTGCTGATGAGTTGAAAATTGCTATTCTTCTGGTTCATCATTTAAGAAAGCAAGGCGACTCTGACCCAATCAATGAGATTTCAGGTACAAATGGTATAGCTGGCTGTGCCGATGCTCTATTTGTTTTGAAAAAAAGCAATCGCACGCAGGGCAACGCAACTTTATTTTGCACGGGAAGAGATATTGAGGACAGAGAAATTGAGCTTGCATTTTCAAAAGAGGATTGCACTTGGAAAATGACTGCAGACAGCGCAGAGAATCCGAATATGCTTTTGCCTGATGAAATGAACTTGCTCATTGAGATGATGAAAGCAGAAAAATATTTCAACGGAAGCAATGCGGAATTTCTTGAACGATATAATGCTTATTCAGGCAAAAATCTTTCTGCTCGTATTCTGAAAAGGATGATGAACAAGTGGAAGTATGACTTGAATGATAATCACGTTTATTTCAAATCGTATAAGGAAAATAACATCAGAAAGGTTGAAATCAAATATGATTTTGAGATTGATAATTCAGATAGCGAGTACGTTAGGTACGATAAGTACGATGAAAATATAGCCGTTTGATTTATCGTTTTTATCGTCCTTATCGTCCTTAATGCAGATGTTGAGCAGAATTTGGCGGTTTGTCCGACTTTCAAGAGAAAACGGATAAAGTACCCGACTTCAAGCAAAAATCAAAATTTGGGCGGTTTGTGAGCGAAAGTAATTCTATATAACGGATTATGAATTCAGCGTAAAGTTGGGGTTCACATTTTCACAGCTTTGAAGCTGTGGCAAGCAACGCATTCGGCTGGTCGCTGACCTGCCGAATGCAATATACGGGCAGAAGCCCGAACCCACTTTATTGGCAAAGGAGGAAACCTAAATGAAAGACAGAAAAATGAGCATAAGAATATCGGAATCCGATTTACAGAAGATTCACCATAAAGCAGATAAGGCAAATCTTTCTCTTACTGAGTATGTAACAAAGGTTTGCCTTGGAAAACAAATCTTTGTTATTAACGGACTTGATGAAATTATCCGTCAGCAAAAGGCTATAGGAAAAAACATAAATCAAATTGCAACACTTTGCAATATGGGGAAAGTCAATTGCTTTAATCTTGCTGAGATTACAAATCAGTATGCAGAGATGAATAAACTACTTACCGATTTGCTTGACAGGAAGAGGTGGTCATAATAGCAACAGTAAAATTTATCGCAAGCAAACGAATGCAGTCACGGCAAGGGTTAGCCTCAATCCTTACCTACTGCAAGCAGGATAAGAAAACCTTGTACAATGGTAGAAAACTTGTAAGCGGAGTTAATTGTGTTCCTAATTCAGCATTCAATGAAATGATGAATACTAAAATTCAATACAGAAAAACAGATGGCAGAATGTACTATCATCTGTTCCAGTCATTCCATCCTGATGAACCTATAACACCCGAAACTGCTCACGAGATTGCTTTGAAGTTTGCACAAGAGCAGTTCAAAGGCTATGAAGTTTTAGTTGCTACTCATATTGACAGGGAGCACATACATTCACACTTCATTGTAAATTCAGTCAGTGCTGAAACAGGATTGAAATATCATCCCGACAAAAATGAAATACAACGGTTGAGAGATTACTCGGACAAGCTATGCAGAGCATACGGCTTATCAGTTGTAATGCCTAAGCCACAAAAAGTTAAACAGATGTCGGCAAGAGAATATCGTTCAGCAGACAAAGGTCAAAGCTGGAAACTTCAGCTTGCAATAGCTATTGATGAAACTATGAAATATGCAGCCTCAAAGGAACACTTCATAAGCCTGATGGAGAATGAAGGCTACGAAGTTAAGTGGACGGCAGAAAGAAAAAGCATTACCTACACTACACCAAATGGAATGAAGTGCAGGGATAATAAATTACACGAAGAAAAATATCTTAAGGAGAGTATGGAAAATGAATTCAGAATACGGGAAGAAATCACCGCAGGAATTAAAGGAACAAGCCAGGAAGCAAATGCAAATCGCATCAAAAGCAGAACCTTGCGTAGCGGTTACGGAGCAGAATTGGAAAGCGTTAATTTCAACTCAGACTGCACAGATAGATATGCTGAAATCAATACTGGACGGAGTTTCAGAACTAACTACGAAAGAGGAAATACGAATATACCTCAACCGCCAGATGAATTCCTTGCAGAAGTCTATCGACAATTCCAATGCGATGACACAGACCTTCAAGGCGGAGTTTCAGGATATGACGAACAATTATGTCAGTCAGATAAACGATGCAGCAAAGAATGCATCACAACAGGTTGGGAGTACGAGCGAGAAGTATTCATACAGTATCAGTCAGGCGGAGGAGAAACTGAATCATCATGTGAGGATACTGTTTTTCCTGGCTTTGATACCGACAGCTATTACAGCAATAACGGAAATGATATTGCATATCTGGTCGCAAATCTCACAAATATTTTAGACAGCAACCACCCTGTAGAGGACTGCACTACAATGAAAAAACCTCGTAAAGAGAGAAAGAACATACAAGAAAATCCACAAGGCGGATTTGGTATGAAGATGTAAAGAAAGGATTGCCATGAACGAAACTGAAAATAGAATAACACCAATCACAAGAAACGATATTGCGTTTAACCGCCGTCATCTGTACGAAAGCGATAAGGTTAAAATCGGCAAAAAGACATTTTTAGTCACATCGGTATTTCCTATCGGAACCGAGAACGGTGACAACCCAAGTGCCGATGAAAAAATTAAAAATTTACTTGAACGAAAAACGGGATAAATATTTTACTGGACATTCAAACCGAGTAGGAGTATTGTTGACTTGCAATCCTATTCGGTTTGATTCAACAGAGCCTGAACGGCTCGGAAAGGATGAAAAAATTATGAAATCAAACCAACAAAAGATTACCGCACTCTACTGCCGTCTTTCTCAGGAGGACGAGTTAGAGGGTGAATCAAACAGCATTAAAAATCAAAAAAGTATGCTCGAAAAATATGCCGCCGATAACGGCTTTGGCAACTGTCGGTTCTATATTGATGACGGTTACAGCGGAGTATCCTTTGAACGCCCTGACTTCAAGCGTATGATTGCCGATATGGAAAAAGGAGAAATTGGAACTGTTATCACAAAAGACCTTTCCCGACTCGGCAGAGATTACCTTAAAACCGGTACATATATTGAAATTATATTCCCTCAGAACGATGTGAGATATATTGCCGTAAATGACGGTGTTGATTCCGAAAAAGGCTGTAATGAATTTATCGGAATCCGTAATTACTTCAATGATTTCTTTGCTGCTGACACATCCAAAAAAATCAGGGCAGTCCAAAGAGCAAAGGCAGAGCGTGGTGAAAGGATAGGCTCTAAGCTTCCTTACGGATATATGAAATCCGAAGATAACAGGTTAGTACCCGATCCCGACACTGCTCCCGTGGTAAAACGAATCTTTGATATGTATGTCAACGGAGTGGGAACCCGTACGATTGCAATGACTCTTGAAAGAGATAAAATTATGTCGCCAAGCGCATATGCCTACTACAAATACGGCAGAAAAGAAAATGGCTTGAAGCTGAATAATCCCTATCTGTGGAGTGATGTTACACTTAGAGGAATGCTTGTAAACGAGGTATATATCGGCACAACGGCGAACTACAAAACCACCACCAAATCAAATAAGCTGAAAAAGCAAATTCACAACGACCGCAAGGATTGGCTAATATTTGAAAATACCCACGAGGCTATCATTGATAAATCCACCTTTGAAATGGTGCAGAAGTGGTTTGCAGGAAGAAGAAAACCGAATAAATCAGGTAAGACAGATGTGTTTGCCGGGTTAGTTTATTGTGCCGATTGCAAAAGCAGAATGTATCTTCGCCGAGTGCTTAAGTATCCTAAAGAAAACAACTACCTTTGCAAAACCTATCAGCGATACGGTAATAATCACTGTACGGCACACAGAATCAGCGAACAGGATTTACACGCTGTGATACTTCAAAAACTGAGAGAGGTAACGGCATATGTACGTGAGAATCCCGAAGAATTTTATGAAATAGCAAGCCGTAATGCAAGAGCCGAAGCCGAGCGTGAAATGAAAACTTATCTGAGGGAAAAAGAAGCGGCAGAACAAAGAATAGCAGAGCTTGAAAGTATCATCCGTTGTCTGTACGAAGACCGAGTGCTCGGACGAATTTCTGTTGAACGCTACGAATCATTGTCATCAGGATATGAAACCGAGCAGTCAGAACTGAAAACTAAGCTTAATGAGATGAACGCCTTTCTTGATGAGAACGAAAAGCGAGAGCAGTTGATTCAGGACTTTATTGAAAATGCAAAGAAGTACATTGACATTCAGGAACTGACGCTTGAAATTCTCAGAGCATTCATCAGCAGAATTGAGGTGCACGAAAAGGCAAAATGGCATTCAACAGAATGCGGAAATGATATTGTGATTTACTTCACCGTTGAGCGCAAGGAACAGCTTAATGTATGGCATAAAGAGATTAAAACCGCATAAATCAAGATGCCGAGGGGCGAAATTTTCCCTCGGTTGTAAAAGAAATATTTTCTGACAATAATGATATTACGCAGACGCAATGCTTTTTAATATTCTCTCTTATATGAGCAACAAACTTCTCGGAGAGGGAGATACCGTTGCATCAATAGACGAGCTTTATTTATTTTTGTCCAATCTAACGGCGATTGAATATATCCGCAACGCAATGAAGCGTGTCCGCAAGAAGGACTCAGCCGTTATACTTGCTTCGCAAAATATCGATGACTTTCTGATCCCGAGCGTTAAGGAATACACAAAGCCCTTGTTCTCAATTCCTACTCATCACTTCCTGTTCTTCCCCGGAAATATCAATCCAAAAGACTTTGAAGATGCCCTAATGGTAGAACCAAACGAGTATGACTTAATAAAGTTTGCAGAGCGAGGCACTTGTCTTTACCGTTGTGGAAATGAAAGGTATCTACTTCTTGTTCAGGCTCCCGAATACAAAGCTGAGATTTTTGGCGGTGCTGGTGGAAGATGATTTTTTGTAGACAAGCAAAGAATTGCCTGATATAATTTAATTAAATATTAGGAATTACGAAAGAGTGATATAATGAAAATATTCGAATTAAATCATATTGATCCTATAGAGAGAATAAGGCAGGCAATACAACAATCTATGCAGATATATGTAAATAGACTTATAGAGGGATATTATGAATTTGGAACAGAAGCATCTTTTCAACTCCATTTCTCAAGCATTTTAGATAGATTACTTGAGCTAAATACTAATAGTACTAACGAGTCTTTTACTGTTATGCTTGAAAAAAACTATCCGATTCAAGGTCAAAATGATAAGATTGATATCTCAGTTACATATAAAAATGAAACTGAGACAAAAACTGTTTTAATTGAGTTAAAAAATAAAAAAATCACAGACAGTGCTTCTGACAATGGTAACATTGATTCATATATTGATATATATACATTAAGCACACAATTATATGGTAATAATGAAAATATGATTGATGGTGCATTTTTTATTTTTTTAACTGATTTGCAGACCTATCCAAATATTCCAATACGCGGTACTCGTGTAGAACTTCCAATGTATGATGGTGCAGTCATAAAAAAGAATACTCATTATATGGTTAGTGGTAGATCAGCAAAAGAAAGAACTACTAAATATCCAAATGGGTTTTATTTCATAAAAGAATATAAAATAGAATACACGAAATTTTTTGTAACCGAAAAACCATTTTGGTATTTTATGATTGAATTATAGTTAGTAAAAGGATGATAAAATAGTAGGAGGAATTATGTGCATTTATTATGATATTACAACATCTAACAAAGCGTTTGAATTTTTACTTGATGAACTTGGTTTTTGTAGCGAAGACTTAATTATGGAGTTCTATGTCAATTGTAATAATGATATTGAACTATTTTGGGAAAGAAATAAACATCATATTGAAAATATTGATATTAATCAAGTTCGTTTTGTGGCTTTTCATGTTACTGGAAGTCTTGATGATTGTTGTGAAATAAACACCTTTGGCGTTAGGAATTTGCAATATGTACTTAGCCACAACACAAAATTATCTTGTTTACTACAAGAATGTGGTATATCTTTTAATATTGAGAAACGCACTATGAGCATTGGCAATACTATATATAATATTGATTTTGATTATTACTGCAATTGTAGAATCAAATCATCGTTTGATGAAAAATTAAAATCAGTTGCACACCGTGTATTCTATGATTTTTGTGTTGATGGATTTATGTATAATGATTACATTGAAAGCTATGGAACTGATATTCATAAGCGCCCAGAGTTTATTAGAACTTTGATTGATCTGTCCGATGAAGCTCAAAAATTGGATGCGTATTGGAAAGCAAAAAGTAAACCCTATAAAGTGGTGTTTTATGCAACAGCAGAACAAATACACAAATTTACTTTTGGAGAGTTAAATAGAAACAGTCTGCCATATACTGAATATGAGCAAAATGTTATTAAAAAATGGATGCTAATAAATGCTGTTGATCGAGCTTTTGAACCTTG
The DNA here is from genome assembly GCF_040093295.1 of Ruminococcoides bili. NCBI lineage: Bacteria > Bacillati > Bacillota > Clostridia > Eubacteriales > Oscillospiraceae > Ruminococcoides > Ruminococcoides bili. Next base: position 20,462 of record NZ_JBBNJY010000014.1, on the reverse strand, counting down.
TAGAGAATGTTTTATCTATATCAGAGATGATGCTTATATTCCAGCTAATCAAATTATTCGTTGTGAAAAGATGAGCTGAATATTAACGGGAAATTTAATGTTTTATTGTATTTTGATTTCAATTGAATATGGTACCAAGCCAGTTGCTCATTAGTTTTTATGATTATGAGTTAGCTGGCTTTTATACGGAGGTGATTTTGTGAGTGCAACCATAGGTGCGGCACTGAAGAAAATAGCAGTTGCTCTGCTAACAGATAAAAAAGTAATAAAAACAATAGGCGGTATAGTAATCGGCATAATCATAATTGTGGTTATGCCGATTGTTGCTGTTGTTTCCGTTTTCAACGGAAGTATGGATATTGATACCGACAAGCTCTATCAGTCCATACAAGAAAACATTTCAGCAGAGCAGATGGAAAATCTACAGCTTATCAACGACACAATGACAGAGGTTGAAAATCAACTCAAAAGCAAAAAGCTGTCCGACTATAACGCACAGGCAGAGGTTATCTATCTGTTTTCTCTGTCCGATAAATCAGAGGATGAGGACTTTGTAAAAAACTTTGTATCCTGTTTCAAGAAGAATCAGTCTGATGAGGATTTGATAAAAACCGTCAATCAGAAATTAGGAACGGAGATAAAGTATGACGAGTTTAAAAAGATGATGCAGTCAATCAAGGGTGCGGAAATCAGCACCGCAGGCTTTACCGATAAGATCACGAAAAATAATCTTGACCTTGTCAAGTGGTGCGAGAACGCATACAAAAACGGCTGGGGTTATGTTTACGGCGGTTACGGTCAGGTCTGTACAAAGCAGTATCTCGACCAACAGGCGTCGTTGTTTCCCGGAAATAACGAGGCAGGCGGTGAAATGCGACAGGTCGCTGAAAAGTGGCTCGGCAAGAGAGTATGCGACTGCATAGGCTTGATAAAATCCTACGCTTGGTACAACTCTGACAGCGGAGAAATTGTAGCAGGTTCAAACGGGTTTACGGATTGCGGTGCAAATTCTATTTGGAACAATGTTACAGAAAGCGGACCGATTTCTAATATGCCCGATACACCTGGACTTGCTGTCTGGATGGACGGACATATCGGAGTGTACATCGGCAACGGTGAAGTCATTGAAGCACAAGGCACAGCCTACGGAGTTGTCAAAACAGAGCTTAACGGTCGAGGTTGGACTAAGTGGCTGAAGATTCCAAACATCAAATATATTGATAAAAACAAAAAGTGAGGAGTGATTGAATTGAAAAAATCAAGTATCAGCATTATGTATGACGATGAAAAGTTGTCTGCAATCAAGTTGTATATGTCACAGCGTGATTTGGATTTCAAGGAAGAACTTGAAAAATCTGTGGACGCTCTGTACGCAAAATATGTCCCTGCAAATGTCAGGGAGTTCATTGATATGAAAGGTTCACAGGTGAAACCACCAAAGCCTAAAAAACCAAAGATTGAAAGTGAGGAAAAGACTTGAGGTCGCAAAATTTTGGCATAGAAATAGAAATGACCGGCATCACTCGCAGTACGGCGGCGAAAGTGATTGCCGGTTATTTTCATACAGATGCAACTCATGTCGGCGGTTGTTATGATGCTTATTCTGTTCGTGATAATGATGGCAGGATGTGGAAGATTATGCGTGACGCAAGCGTTAGATGTGAAAACCGTTCGGGACAGAATGCAAGCTCTCTGTACTCGGTTGAATTTGTCACTCCGATTTGCAACTATGACGATATAGAAACTATACAGGAGCTTGTCAGAAAGCTTCGTGGCGCAGGAGCGAGAGTCAACTCAAGCTGTGGTTTGCATTGCCATATTAATGCGGCTCCGCATACCCCGAAAACACTTCGCAATATTGTAAACATTATGGCGGCTAAAGAGGATTTGCTCTACAAGGCATTAAAAGTGAATGTGTCAAGGGAACATTACTGTCAAAAGATGGACACACGCTTTCTTGATGAAATCAATAACCGCCCTCCTATGTCTATGGAGCAAATAAAATCAATGTGGTATGACGGCGAGGATTACAGTTACAGACATTATGATGATACTCGCTACCACGCACTGAATCTTCACAGCGTGTTCTACAAGGGTACGATTGAATTTCGTCTATTCAATTCCACTTTACACGCAGGAGAAGTAAAGTCAGCGATTCAGCTGTGCCTTGCAATCAGTCATCAGGCTTTAATTCAGAAGTCTGCAAGACACGCTAAAACTGTATCGGATAATGAAAAGTACACTTTCAGAACTTGGCTTTTGAGATTAGGTTTGATAGGTGACGAGTTCAAGACAGCTCGTCATCATCTGCTGAAAAATCTTGATGGCAACATTGCGTGGAAAGACCCTGCTCAGGCTGAAAAGCAAAAGGAAAGACTTGCGCAACAGCGAGCCGCACAGTTGAACGATACAGTTCAGAATACAAACGAAAATATAAATATCAACGAACCCGAATCTGAAACTGCAACTGAGCAGAATGAGGATTCGGGTTTTGTTATGAGTATGTAAGGAGAGAAATCTATTATGAGTAAAAAATTATACATTGCCTATGGCAGTAATCTCAATCTTAAACAGATGAAATACCGTTGTCCGACAGCAAAGCTTGTCGGAAAGGGTGTAGTCGAAAATTACGAATTACAATTCAAGGGTATGCCTCACTGCTCCTATGCAACAATCGCACCTTGCGTCGGTAAGTCCGTTGCCGTTGCACTGTGGGAACTTCAGCCGAGAGATGAAAAACTGCTTGACCGCTACGAGGGTTATCCCTCCCACTACTTCAAGCATGACTTGCCTGTTCGGATGAGTAATGGATCGGAAACGACAGCGATGGTTTACATTATGAATCTTAAGCAGAATTTCGGATTGCCCAGCGCAAGCTATTATGATATTGTATTGCAGGGGTACAAGGACTGCGGTTTTGACTTAAATGTTTTAAACGAAGCCGTAAATGACAGTGCAGAGAAATTCTACGATAACCTTGAACAGAACAATCTGTTTGATTCACCTGATGAAGATGAAGATATGGGAATAGGTGGCATGAGTTTATGAACGAGAGAAAGAAATTGAAAAAGCATCTCGGCGATAAATATATTTTCAAAATGTATTTGTCTGTGAACGAGGTTAAGAAATTACTTTCCGAAAATTCAAAAGACAAGCACGACACTCTGTTTGCTTCACTCACAGTCGGCTGTGTAAAAATCAACGCTGTTGTATTTCCCACACCCGATAAAATGCTCCTCGGCTTTGATATTCTTGTAAAGGACACACCCGACAGCGAGGAATGGATCTGCTATGACACTTTGAGTGATGAAGTCAAGTTATCCCCTCGCAGTATTGAACAGGCTATGTTTGATGTTTTGAACCGTGAGGTTAAGGAGTACGGACTGTCGTATACCGAGTGTAATTTTGAAGTGATAAACGGTAAATCAATAAAAGCAGAATAACATCGGTATTCTCGCCACATTCGCCTCGTGTCGGCTTTTAAAGGAAAAGTCGGAAAAGTATCCGAAATCGAATAAAAGCCGAAATCGGGCGGTTTGTGGCAAGGTGTGAAAAATCGATGATATGGTAAATCGGGCGGTATTTCAAGGGCTGAAAAATAAGCAGGAGAAAGACACGGGGTTGCAGTCGCTCCCTCGTGTCGGTTTACGGCAGACGGCAACGCCGACTGCTATGCAGTTTTTCGCATTTTTCAGTCTCAAAAATCCATAGGGGTTAATTTTCAGCCTTGGGGTTGTACTTGTGGGTTTAACTGCCCGAATTGCCGAATAAAATGCCAAAATTCAAGGAGTTGCAACTATGGGTTGTAACAAAAAGGAGGTTTTACACTTGAATGAAACGGATAACAGAAAAGAAGTAAAGCGGAAGTTTGCACTATGGATAAAGGAATCCACGCTTGACATGGTTCAGAATATATACAAGGAAGATAACTGTTCCAGCCGAAGCGAGTTTATTGAAAAGGCAATCATTTTTTATGTGGGTTACCTTTCCTCAAACGATAACAGTCAGTATCTTCCAAATGTAGTTACTTCAACTTTGAAATCAATTGTTGCGGAAAGCGACAACCGAATGAGCAGGCTGATTTTTAAATTAGCTGTTGAACTTGCAATGACAATGAATATTATTGCCTCGTCACAGGACATAGACAAGATGACTCTTACAAAACTTCGTGGCGAGTGCGTCAAGGAAGTCAAGCGGCTTAACGGTTCATTTTCCTTTGATGACGCATACGATTGGCAGAAAGGATAATTATTTGTGGCAAAGTTAGTTACAAAGTTTAAATATCTCAAGCCGAATCGAAAAGTCAGTGCAGGCGGTTATGCAAAATATATTGCCACTCGTGAGGGAGTGGAAAAGATAGACGACACTAAAAAGTTTGCTCCTGCTACAGCAAAGCAGAAAAATTTAATTGAAAAAATCATAAAGGATTTTCCCGACAGCAAGGATATGTTTGAGTATTCCGATTACCTTGAAAAGCAGAATGTAGGCTCGGCTTCCGATTTTATTTCCCGTGTTATGGAGGACTATGCCTATGAAATTTCGGGAAGAAGAGCATATGCCGACTATATTGCTACCCGTCCACGTGCCGAGAAATTCGGCTCACATGGACTGTTCACAGCTGACCATCTTCGGCGGTTTTGCTCCAAACAGCACAAGTGCGGAAGTCCTATCAAAAGCACTCGGTTCAAAAACTGTTATGAGTGGTTCTGTAAGCAGGAGCAAAAACGATCCGTCGCAATCCTTGCAGATGATAGAAAGACCTTTGATGACCCCCGATGAGTTGAAGTCACTTCCGAAAGGCACATTTGTTGTTATGAAAACAGGATTTTATCCGATGAAAGTAAAACTTAAATTGTTTTTTAAATGGGGTATAGAATTTGAAGAAAAGTATGAAGTAGCGGAAAATGGTAACCGTGAAATCCACTATGCCAACCGTTCCGAACTGTTCAATAACATAATTCAAACTTACTGCCCTCACTATCTTGAACAGACTGTTACTGATTCGGATTTTGATGAAGCAAGCGGTGAAAAAAAGAAGAAAAATGAAAATCTTAAAACCTCGCCAAATGCGGAACAAGCCGACAGTGGAAATACTATCGATTCTGAACAGAAATATGAGCCAACAGAAGAACCCAAAAATTCAAGCGTTGAACAGAACAAAAATAAGCAGGGAAAAGTAGTCGTCAGAACCGAGCGACCACCACAGGGGGATAACAGCAATGAGTAGATTAACTTTTCTGTATCAAATGGACTTGCCTCACCGAGCCGTTGCCGTATATACCTATCTCCAGGACCGAGCCGATAAAAACGGTGAATGCTTCCCCTCTGTAAAAACAATAGCAGGCGACATAAAGCTGTCGCCTGCTACCGTCCGCAGAGCTATTAAAGATTTGAAAAAAGCCGGATTAATCGAAACCGAACAGCGTTATCGTGAACAGGGTGGTAAGAGCAGTTTGCTATATAGAATAAAAAATAAAACATTATAAAAGTATGATGGTAAGAACATATAATACATATTATTTTTTAGCCAAATACACATTAAAGGTATTAAAATCACATTTGAATGAATCAACCAACTCTAAATCAAAATTACTTTGTATATATTCGGGTGTTTTAGTTAATTCATTCTTTACAAACCAAACGGTATCGTTGGGCGGAATTTTATTGGAAAGTTCGTTTTTATTTATGCATTCTATATTATCAAATGCCACAAACCAAGGCTCACTGTAGGTGCAGATATGCGTGTTTTCGGGATAATAATATGACAAAATTCCGAATGAGCTGTCGCAATATAAAAATGTATCTGTTGAAGAAGCTATTTCATCAAAGCGGTTGAAAAAATTATTCATTGACGGGTTGTATTCAAATATTCCCGTGCCGATAAGACAGGCTACGTTAAGTGCGCAAAGCAATACGCAAATAATATTTTTAACTTTTTCTTTTATATGTTGTGTGCCGAAAGCGACAAGCAGCGCGAAAATTCCCGATATAACAACGCTGTACCTCGCTATGTAAAAGGGGCGAATGAAAATTGTCACAAGCAGACCTATCGCCTGAACGCTTAATACGCAGGTTATCGCAAATATTACAGATAACCTGCGGTTTTCCTTTTTGGCGAGTATCAGCATCGAAATAACAATTCCCGATGCAAACACAACCACCGAAAGCGGTTCTACTCCTTTTAGCCAAAAGCTACCGGCAGCCGCCTCGGTTTGATATAACAGCGGGATAATCCACGGAGAATATCCCACCGTCATAGCTATATCAGATATTATGATTGCTTTTATCAGCTTTCCGTCTTTTACAAAAGCATAGATATTCACGAAAATGAAAATCACGCCGACCGCAAGCAAAGCGTAAATGTGGTTGTACGCGGCAAACAAAGCGGTGATAACAAATATAACGCAATGCCGCGTCCCGTGATTTTCAAGAAACAGCAAAGCTTCCGTAAAGCAAAGTGTAACAAAAAATATGGACCATTGATACGATCTCTGCTGAACGCTGAAATAAAGCGACATAGGAATTGCCCCTATAGTAAGCATATATACCATTGATGTATCCGAACCGAAATGCTTCTTAACCACGGTACAGCCAAGCAAAAGCGTTGCAATGTAACCGAGTACCGAAAAAATTTTAGTTATTAAAATCGAATAACCGAAAATCTCACAGAAGAATTTCAGAGATATAAAGTATAGAGGAGGATGCATATCCGATTTTAATATTTCAATTACTTCGGAATAATTGTGCTGAATTAGCGACAGTGTATAAGCTTCATCAAACCATACATTATTGTTAAAAATCAGACTTATTGAAAACAAAGATAGTATTGTGAAAATTATATATGATAAATTGTTATAGCGATTTTTAAAACATTTCATTAGATATTCCTTTTCCTGATACTATAATTTGATTTTTAACATCAAAATTACATAAATAATTGTTGAAACAGACAATAGTATCAATGCAGATAGATTATATAAGTCTAAGAAAATATAATTTATTTCTAAAGAGCGATACTTAAGCACTTACATGATTATTATAAAACTCGAAAAAGCCTAGATAAATCGTAACTGAACAGTGTTACCGTGAACAAGGGCGGTAACACTGTTTCAATAAGTAAATAACGAATAATAATATATGTAAATATAAGAGATTATGTTTGATTGCTATTTTGTATATTAGAGTTTATTCCAATAGTAGAAGTGAATGTATTTGTATTGCTATCAAATTTCATTTCTAAATTTCCATTGTATTTTTCAACTACTCGTTTAATACTTCTGGTTCCGATTCCGTGCATACCGGATGTGCTTTTAGAAGATACGAGAGTTCCATCAATGTATTTAGGTTTTTTATTGCAAGAATTTGAAATTTTAATGATTACAAAATTGGAATTTCTTGTACTAATAGAAAAATCAATAAATTTTTCATTTGTCATTAACGCTGACTCAACCGCATTTTCTAAAAGGTTGTCAAGTAAGGCAGTTATATCATGTTCTTTAATAAAATCAATATTTGCGTTTTTTATACTGATTGTAAAGTTGATGTTATTTTTCTTGCATATCTCATAATACCTATGAGTAATTAAATTGACTGTAGGGTTATTACAGTAGTCAATTGGATTCATAATACTAAAATCATTAACAATTTCAGAAATATATTGAGCTATATTTGAATCTTTATCTTCCGACAACTGCTTAATTGTATTTAAGTGCTTAGTTATGTCGTGAATCAACACTTTTGAATTTTCATTCTGTTCGCTTAACAGCTTATAGTAATCTATCGTATCCTTTTCTTGCTGCTTATCTAAAAGTATTTGTGTGTATTTATGATTAACTTTTATTGTTAGTTCGTTTATATAGAAAACAATAATATTTGAAAACAATAGAAGTAAGTTTCCTATAACTAAAGATAATTTAAAATTATCATTTACTGAATAGATAATACAAAGATATACAGTAGTGTACATTAAAATAATAGAAGCGATTGGTAGAATGCAAAGAATAAGAGCAAATTTAGAATTCGTTTCCATGCTTTCTTTTTGTGATATTTTTATAATTAAATGTATTGATAAGAAATAAAGCAATTTACAAATTGTAGCTTGAATAATTAATACAAAATCATCATTATAGCTTTCCAATAAATCTATCCTGAAAATGATTGAAGAAAAATAAAATACTATTAATTCAGTGACGATCATAAGAAATAAAAGAATTAGGTTATTAAATAAAGCGGATTTTAATTTTGTATTATAACATAATATAGAAATTAGAAAATTACAGAAAAAGAATCCCAAAAGATTTATAATGGGGATTTCACAAAAATGAAGTATGTATAAAATAATAAAATTTCCTAGTGCAAATAAAAATATGAATTTTTTAGCAATTTTTCGTTTAAATTTAAAATCAAAATAATAAAAAGATATGAGTGACTCAATCAGAAAGACTACAGCGTAACAGATATTAGAAATCATGTTGTCCCTCCCATATATTCATAAAAGGCTTTTTTGAATGATACATAGAAACTACGGGATATAGGTACTGTTGCTTTTTTAGAATTAAATGATAATGTGATTTCATTTTTATTAAAGTCTGTTACATTCTTTAAATTAACTATGTAACTATAGTGTGATTGGGCAAAATACTCGTATTTGGATAACTGCTTTTTCCAATAATCAAACTTTTTATTTGAAATGAACTCTTGCGTTTTTGTAACTAGTTTAGTTTTGCGATTTTCTATAGTTAAATACAAGATGTCAATTGTAAATATATTGTGATATTCATCAAAATAGTCTAAGATAATTTTTTCTGTGCTTTGTTTATACAGATTTAAAGCAATCTTCATGCTCCTAAAAAATCTATTTTCGTCAATGGGTTTAGACAAAAACCTAAAAACATTGAGATCCATTGCATCATCTAGGTATCCTTGAAAAGAAGTAACTATAAAAATAATAATATTAGGATTTATTTTTTGGAGATGTTTTGTAACTGTGAGTCCGTTAACACCGGGCATTTCTATATCAATAAACGCAAAATCAGTTTTAATTTGTTTATCCAATATAGAATCCCCATTTGAAAAGCAGGTAATATCAAAATTATAGGTTGACTGTTTTGATAATTTAAGGAGAAAATTTTTGATTTGCTGAACGATTTTCAAATCATCATCACATATCAGTACATTCATAGAGCTATACCTCCTTAATTAGGATTATAACTCAAAAAAAAGAATTTGTCATCTGTTTTATTCCTGTTCAGTTAAAACTCTATATATTATTTTTGATATCAGGCTCAATGATTTATCATTGCAAAAATTTGTTTATCAACAATATTTTTAGGAATGTTATTACTTTTTTAAACTACTTAATAAGAGATAGTCAGGTGTGATATTTAATGCATTGCAAATTTTCGCAAATGTTTCGATACTTGGTACAGAGTAACCATTTTCAATATTTGATATGTGATAATTTGAAAAACATGTTTTTTTGGCTAAAGCATTTTTCTTCATTTTTATTTCTTTTCTATGTTGTGCTATACAAATTCCTATTTTTGTAGTCTACATACATTAATATCAACTAATAAAATACTATCAATCATCGGCAATATTGTTAATAAATTTAAAAAAAGATAATATTTTTATATGATTGTAATATTTAAAAGTTTTTATATAGTTGTAAGATGAAGGGCTATAATAGATTAAAAGTGCATTTTTTGTCGAATTTATTACCATTTTTGTAAAATTCAACATTTACAAGCATTTTTTTGATAAATTTAATTTATAATAAGGAGGTTGATTACAATGAAAAACGAAAAAAGATTATCAAACAAGATGAAAAACGGAATCAAAAAAGTATTGTTTGTTGCGTTAAAATCGAATGCAAATTCTTCAGGATGTTATGTAATTTATCAGCCGAAAGTACCGAAGAATTTAGAGAAATTTAAGAAGTTCAAATGATAAAGTTAATTTCTGATAAATTTGCTTGCTTTTTATGCAAAGATGAAGGACAAAAAGATAATTTTGATTTATATGAATATGCTGTATATATTATTTTAGCATCAGCATTCCATATTATTACTATTATTGCTTTAGGATTGTGCTTTAATTTATTAGTTGAAAGTTTAGTGTTTTACTTGTCTTTTATAGTTATTCGTAAGTTTGCAGGCGGCTACCATGCTAAAACGCCAACAAGATGTTATATTATTTCTATTATAACAATTGTTTTGATGTTATGTATAATAAAATGGATTTTGATAATTAATTATCTTTCAATTTATTACTCATTGTTTTTTTCTGAACTTGTATGCGTATTAATTCTTTGCTTTTTATCACCTTTAGATACAGAAAACAAACTATTAAATGGCAAAGAGAGAACAATTTATAAAATAGTATCATGCGTTACTTCTATTGCTATATCTTTATTCTCAACTTTTTTAATAGTAATAGGAGTCTATAATATATGTGTTTCGCTGAGTTTTAGTATTTTCACAAGTACAGTACTCCTCATAGTTAGAAAAGTGCAACTTTTGCAAAATCTGCGAAAATAAAACTATAAAACTATTTTAATAAATTTTAAAATATTATTTAAGCTTTTTTTCACTTTAAAAGGTTTTATAACCTGTTACGGGTTTAAAGTGATTCGTATTATTTTCGTATTATTTTTAAATCATTTTTAGGAGGTTTATATGACAAATTCAAAATCAAGAAAAATGTTTAAATTCGTAACCTTCTTAATGGCGATATTGATGTTTTCTTCGGTTTTTACTATTAGTGCTTCTGCAGCTAGTACCACATGGACGCTAACTAAAGATAAAACCGAAGCAATTTCAACTTCATTAGGACTGTATAAAAAAGGTACAATTAGTAATTTAAGTAATTCTACCAGTTCTGATGACGGTGTTAATCTTTATCTTGAATATTCAATTCCCGGAGAAGGTTGGGTACAGGCACAACATGTTTTTGCTGAACCGGGATATAATGCATCATCAGGTGTATACACCGTCATAAATAATTCCAAAGCATCATGGAGAGGTAAAATGAATTCATGGTGGTGGGGCGGTAAGAATTGTTCAGCCACAGGTAAAATTACAGCAATCTAATTTAGTATTTATTATTTCCTTGTAAGACCCGTACTTACAAGAAATAGGGTGAGTAAAAATGATAAAACAAAATTTAAAATTGTTTTTTAAAACTAAAATAATATTTATTCCGGTTATCATACTGTTAGTATGTTTTTTGGGGAATCTTGTATATAGTTGTTATAGCTTTTCACTCAATAGTGATGTATTAATATATTTAAAGAATTCTATAAAATTATGCTTACTATCATTTGTAATATTATGTTTTACATCATATGAATTCTTTTACCTATATAAGCGTTGTTATATAGATGAAGCATTGTATTCACACAAAAATGGTAAGACTAGGATTTTAACAAGTACTGTAACAGTTTTGTTGTTTATTCCGGCCTTAGAATTCTTTAGCGCATTTGTATTTAATTTTGTTATATTTTTGTCATCCGGAATGAATGACTACAGTTATTTGTATCATATATTTTCAGTTTTATTTTTATATGTTTTTCTGGGTGGAATAATCCCGATTTTACTTGGCGTTTTTTTTGCTCAAAAGACGAAAAGGATTGTTTCATATGCTCTTATGGCGCTTATAATTTTCCTTGTGTCAAGTACATCTGACTTTATTCCGGGGGGGTTAAGCCAGGTTACCAAAATTAATTTTTGGGAAGCAAAATATTTTCTTGCATATATTCTGCCAAATGATTTAGAGTGGTACATAAACCATGATTACGGTATGTATGCTGAAATTTATAGATGGAATTTAATTATTTTCTGGATTTCTCTACTGTCATTTTTGTTTTTCAAACTTTGTCAAATAAAGAAAACCGCATTAAAAGCTGTTTTACTGTCATTAACACTATTAATTTCAACATTTAATCTGGTTGGCTACTTTTATGGCGGAAGCCATATTGAAAAGGGAGCTCAGCTTGACAGTATTTCAATGTCAGATTATTTGTTTTATACTGAAAATGAGCAAAAGAACCAAGATCCGGATTTTGAAGTTACATCATACGATATGGATTTAAGCATTTACAGACAATTAGACGCCGAAGTATCAATGACTTTATCTGATACAGGTTTAGAGTATTACAATTTTACATTGTACCATGGATACAATGTTTTAAAGATAACTGATATTGAAGGAAATGCTTTAAAATATAATCGTGAAGGAGATTATGTTACTGTAATAGGGAACGGAAACCTGCAGCTTATAAACATAAAGTACAGCGGTTATTCACCTATATTATACAGTAATTATCAGGCGTGTTCTCTGCCCGGCTTTTTTGCATATTACCCTATTCCCGGATTTTACAAAATTACGGGTGATTATACCACATATAATCCGATTGAGATAAAATCCAAAACAGAATTTAATATTCGAGTTGATTCAGCAAGGCAGTTTTATTCAAATCTTGATGAGGTAAAGAATGAGAAAAATTGTTTTGTCGGGGTTACAAGCTATCCTACGCTTTTTAGTGGATTTTATAAATCAAATTCGTCTGATATTTATAAGATTTATGCAATTACTGTAAAGGGGTGGGGATTGAGCGAAATAGATGAAGAATATATAGACGAAATTCAGAAATACATTAATGAGTTGGATAACAATAGCAGCAATAAATTAAATCTCAAAGAATATACTATTATTCAGATAAATGAAATGCTTTCTTCTAATTGTATTTATGATGGAATATTTTTAGGAGATGATACAGTTTTTATTAATAAAGCAACTGATGAGGAAACAAAGAAGCAAGTTGCTGAAATACTTCTTGCTCAAAGAGATATGGGCTATTCTAAATATGTAGAAAAAGCCGTGGTTGACTCCGAAAGTATAAATGATAATTAACAAGGAAGAAGGTATAATTGTGCTGATTTTGAAGAACTGCACCAAGTCTTTTAAGAAAACAAAAGCTTTAAATGATTTTTCCTGCGAATTTAAGCACGGTATTTATGGCTTGCTTGGGCCAAACGGTTCCGGCAAAACTACTATGATGAGATGTATATGCGGTTTGCTTTCTCCCGAAAAGGGAAGCATTGAGTGCGATTGTGAAAATATAGGATATTTGCCTCAGCAGTTTGGTGCTATGAAGTCATTGACTGTATATGAAACTATGAGATATTTTGCCACATTAAAGAAAATACCTAAGTCAAATCAAGACAATGAAATCAGATATTGCATTGATTTGGTCAACCTAAGTGATAAAATTAAAAACAAAGTGGGTTCGCTGTCAGGAGGTATGGTTCGACGATTGGGAATAGCCCAAGCTATAATGGGAAATCCTGAAATTGTTTTGTTTGATGAACCGACTGCAGGTCTTGATCCTGAGGAGAGAGTAAGATTTAAATCTCTTTTAAGGAAAATAAAAAATGATAAAACTATTATTATTTCTACTCACATTGTTTCGGACGTAAAATCAATATGTGATGAGATTGTTATAATTAATGAGGGAAGAAATGTTGTTCAGGGAACTTGCAGCGATATTACTTCTATCGGAAATGAAAAAGTTTTTCTTTTAGACGAAGAATATGAAAATAATTTAGAGGGAAATTATTATGTTAAAGACAGAATCAGTAAGGATAATAAAAATTATATAATCGTTCTCTCAAGTAATTTTATTGAGCAGGGAGTGAGTATTAACGCTGATATAGAGGATGGATATTTATGTGCCTTAAAAGATATATAAACCGCCTTTCATTAATACAATTAACACTTAAAGGAATGGGAATTCTCTATATTGTACCTGTTGTTTTTTTATTTCTTGTACTTCCTTTTTTAACATATTTGGATTTTGCTAAAGGATATTCACCCGAACAATGTTATTTTTCAACATACATAATGTTACAAATTTTTTGCCCATTTTTTGCTGTATGGTGGACTTTATTTGGTTTCAGAGAGTATGTAGAGGGCAGGATCAGAGAACTATTGCTTGTTTATAAAAAAAGTCTTATAGTTGAACTTTTTCTTGTGTTTGTTTTTTATTTCTTGCATATATGTGTATTGCTTGGTTTATATTGTATAATACTAAATTTTAATTATTTCAATTATATTTTTATATTTTTTGTTCAGGCATTTGCTTTTTTTAGTATTAGTTTTTCAATATCTATAATTTTAAAAAATATAGCAATTCCTTTTATTATCAGTGTGTGTTACGAAATATTTTGCATGACTGCCAATATTGACTTTCTTAAGTTTATTAATATGCTTTCATCTGATATTCCAAGCAGCACCATGGACATAATATGTCCATATATTTTTATATTGATAAGTAGTATATTTGTTTTTGTGTTATCAAATTCTTGTTTCAAACGTTTGTAATATTTTTATAATTATATAATACCTGATTATACATATCTAAAATCTGCATAGCAGTAAACAAAGAAAAGCTATTTCCGTATATCGGCATAATACTGTGCAAAATCAACCTTTCCTGCAACCGCCTTATCCCTCAAACTTGACGCAAACCGTGACCATTTCTCAAATTCGGAAATGGTCATTTTCTTTTTCATATACCTTGCATAGTGTGCTTTGTATGCCCTGTTGTAAGTTTGCCAGATGGGATCGTTTTTGCACTTGTCGTCATAGTGCCGTCTTGAGCCGACATCTCGACAGGTCTTGTCAGGCTCGTCCTTTAACGGATTATCACAGTAGCTGAAATATTTGCCACCACGAATAAAAAGGAATTTACCGCAGTGCTTGCACTTGTTCGGAATATAAATGTTCAAATTCTGTAACTGCTTATGATAATATACGAGTGAAAACTGAGAAGTGCTTCCGTAATATAAGAAAAGAAATAGGGGTCAAAGGCAAGTTTTATGTTAATAACTATATAATTAATGAATTTTGTGATAGCAAGAAGAATAAAGACATTTAATAGCGTGTGATAGAATACCGACAAGTAATAGCTTTCTATACTTGTCGGTATTTTTATGCCCTTTTACATGAAAATGGAAGGGCATGATGAAATATAGAAACAGAGGTCCTCCAAACAACCTGAATTACTAAAAGATTCAGATTGATTGGAGGAAAAATTAATGGACAAACGTCCTAAGAGAAGAAAAGACAAGTATAATCCTTATACTTTATGCTCAGAAAAAGGAAGATACTATGTTTATTTCGTTGATGTTAATAACCGCATTCAAATGGTTGAAGTTTCAAAGAGCGTATTTGAAACTTTCAATATATTTGAACTTGAAGATATTTCCCAAATGAATGAGTACGACAGACATTTGGAACACTCCGAAGTATATGAACATACTTTGCATAAAAAGAAAGATTCAAGGGAATGGTCGTTAGAAGAATACTTTGAAAATGTTCAGATTACAGAAAATTTGCATATGGCAATAAGCAAATTACCCGAGGTGCAGAAACGCAGACTGAACAAGTATTATTTTGAAGAAAAAACTTTTGACGAAATAGCACTTGAAGAAGGCTGTACTTATCCATGTGTGCAAAGATCGGTGTATCGTGCAGTAGAAAAAATCAAAAATATTTTAAAAAAATTATAAATTAGGGGTGTGTTTTAGCTTTTAAGTGAGGAAACAGGTGAAAGGGATTATTTCTCTTTTGCCTGTTTTCTTTTTTCAGAGAACAGGCGTTGCTCTTTGAAAATTTAATATCAGCACATCAGATACTTTCCTTCTTCTGTTCGGAACGGACAAGCCACATGAGCGAACTTCTATACAGAACTTCAAGATTCAGACATTGAAAGGCAAATTCAATGACGGCGATGACAGGCAGATGGGATAATGATACTTCCGTTAAGTCAAAAGTCGAGCGTGATAGAACCGTCGCAACCAAAGATGGCGGCTGTGGGAGATCCCCACGGTGGTGAAATTCCAATGAGGCTATAATGCAATGCCGTCTGATGTGTTCCTTGTCGCAGGGCATCGAGGATAAATAGCGACAATAGGATAGCGTGAAAATTAGAACTATCCAAAACGATTGATTTTATCCCGACAGCAGAAGATTTTTTGTTTTCTGCTGTCGGGGTATTTAGAAGAAAATTACTGAAAGAAGGTGTTAAAATGTTAGGATTTATGATTGGTCTTTTTGTCGGTGCTTTTATCGGCGTTTGCGTTATGTGCCTGTGCAATGCAGCGGCAAAAGCTGATGAGCAGATGAAAGATTATAAAAATAAGAAAAACAAAAAATAAGGAACAGGTGATAATTTGAACGAAAACTATATAAATGAAAATAACATTGATTCAGAACACAGAATAGAATCTGTTATAAACGACTGCAAGGTTACTATCTGCTTTTCCAAAAACAGAAATTTACAGGTCGAAAGAAATGTTCTTGAAAATCTTTTGGATACATTTGAGAACAGAATGAAAACTCAGATTGGATGCTGAATTTATTTCAATTTATTTTTTGGATTTCGCTGGATATTATAGGAATTATGTAGTATTGTTGGTTTGCAAAAATCGTACGAAAGGGTGATAAAATGAAAAGAGTATATTGCTTGTACAGAGTATCAACCAAAGGTCAGGTTGATAAAGATGATATTCCAATGCAGAAAACCTCGTGCAGAGAATTCGCAGAGCACAATGGCTGGACAATTCTGAAAGAATTTCAGGAAAAGGGCGTGTCGGGATTCAAGGTTTCGGCACGCAATCGAGATGCTATTCAGGATTTGAAAGCCGCCGCAGAAAAGAAAGAATTTGATGTACTCCTTGTCTTTATGTTTGACAGAATAGGCAGAATTGATGACGAAACCCCGTTTGTCGTCGAATGGTTCATCAAACACGGCATAGAGGTGTGGAGCGTTAATGAGGGCGAACAGCGTATGGATAATCATGTGGATAAGCTTATGAATTACATACGATTTTGGCAAGCCAACGGTGAGAGTCAGAAAACGTCAGCACGTGTTAAAACTCGCCTTAACCAAATGACGTTAGACGGCAAATTTACCGGAGGTGTTGCACCATTCGGTTACAAACTTATAAAAAGCGGTGAAATCAACAAAAAGGGAAAAGAGCTTATGGACATAGTCGTTGACGATGATGAAGCTCCGATAGTCAAGAAGATATTTGAGATGACAGTTAAAGAGGGTTACGGCTCATATCGAATGGCTGATTATCTGAACAGTCACGGAATCAGAACCCATAATAACAGCAAGTTTCAATGTAATACGGTTAATCGTATTCTAAAGAACAGGCTGTACTGCGATTATCTTGTGTCAGGCGGTGTTAAATCACCGTATATCGAAAGACTGCATATCATTGATGAAAATATCTTTGACCAAGCACAGTTTAAACTGAAACAACGCTCATCAAAGAATGAGGAAAAGCAACAGATAGCAAGAACAACAAAAGGCAGTACATTGCTGTCGGGAAATATATACTGTGCCCACTGTGGTCAGAAGATGGTATCAACAAGCTATATCGACCGATACGACAGGGCAGACGGCAGTCAGTACAGAGTTCGCAGACAGAGGTATATATGTACCAATAAAGCGATGAAAAGAGGTGCATGTGACGGACAGTCGGCTTATGTAGCACACAGAATTGACGGTGCTGTACTTGCAACATTGAGAGATTATCTCGCCAAAATCAAATCAACGCCAAAAGATATAGCACTTGAAAAACGCTACAAATCCGAAATATCGGAGTATAGGAGAAAACAGACAAAGCTTGAAAAAGAAATTGAAAAGCTTAAAAGACAGGTAGTGGAATTATCTGCCGAAATAGGACGATCACTCCTCGGTGAAAGCCGTTTCACACCCGATATGCTGTCAACGTCTATTGATAATACAAACGATTTACTACATAAAAAAGAAATTGAATTAAGTGATATAAAGTACAAGCTTGCCAATCAGCAAAATGCGATGGGCAGGCTTGATTTTTATTATTCACAATTCAGAACTTGGGCAGACGAATTTGACAATTCAACAATGGAGCAGAAGAAAATGATAGCCTGTCAGCTCATAAGAGAAGTGAAAGTATCACGAGGTTATGAATTAGAGATTATATTCGACCTTAATTATGAACAATTCTTATCTCTATAAAGCCTAATTGATTGAATTTACAAATTCAGTCTGCTATAATATTTTTAGCTTAGAAGTGGGTGAATATATATGAGTGAAGAAAATAAAATACAAATTTTTGAAGATAAAAAGATACGTACTGCGTGGAATGAGTCAGAGGAAGAATGGTATTTTTCTATTGTGGATGTAATTTCAGTTCTGACTGACAGTAATGAACCTCGTCGTTACTGGAGCGATCTTAAGCGAAAGCTTAAAGCTGAAGGAGCAAACCAGTTGTACGAAAATATCGTACAACTGAAAATGTCATCTCCTAAGGATGGTAAGAATTACAAAACCGATGTTGCAAATACAGAGCAGCTTTTGAGAATAATACAGTCAATCCCGTCGCCAAAAGCTGAACCTTTTAAAATGTGGCTTGCAGAAGTTGGTCGAGAGAGAATTGATGAAACCATAGACCCTGAACTTACCATAGAGCGAGCTCTTGAAACATACCTGAAAAAAGGATATAGCAGAGAGTGGATAAATCAAAGACTTCAGGCTATACAGGTAAGAAAAGAGCTTACTGATGAATGGGATTCTCGTGGTGTAAAGCAGGGTGTAGAATATGCAATTCTGACTGATGAAATCACAAAAGCATGGTCAGGAATGACAACCCGCCAGTATAAAAATCTCAAAGGATTGAAAAAGGAAAACCTGAGAGATAATATGAGTACACTTGAGCTGGTTCTCAATATGTTGGCTGAAGCAACTACAACAGAAATTTCTAAAGAGAAAAATCCACAAACTTTTGCTGACAACAGAAAAGTAGCAAAAGAGGGTGGTGAAGTCGCCGGAAATGCACGAAAAGATATCGAGGAAAGAACAGGAAAACCTGTGATTACTTCAAAAAATGCCGTCGATTTTTCAAATCTCATTTCCGATGTAATAGAAAATGATTTTGATAAAAGTGAATAAAGTATTCTGATTGCCTTGTGAGTTAAAAAATCCCGCAAGGCTTTTATTATATCCCAATTTCAAGTTTATTCCTCGGATGTTTGGAAGACAGAATATTCTTCTGTTTGTTGATACTCGTATGCGTGTAAATCTGCGTTGTGGTAATGGAGCTGTGACCCAGCATTTGTTGAATATAGCGTATGTCAACATCTTCTTCAAGCAGTAGAGTTGCAAAAGAGTGACGAAACATATGCGGAGTAATGTGCAGCGGCACTTCTGCACCGATTGCATAGTTGGTAATCATATTACGAACAGATTGTTCAGATAGACGGTTGCCAAGCCTGTTTATAAAGAAAAATTTGTTGTTTGCTATTTCAAATTTAAATGATTGATTATACTTTTTGAGCAACTCCTGAACATTTTGATTGCAGATTTGAATCAGGCGTTCTTTTGAGCCCTTTCCGTAAATTTTGATTATGTAATCATTAAAATCAATTTGTTCAGTCGTGAGTGTGCATAATTCTGAAATCCTCATTCCGGTGGCAAACAGTAACTCAAGTATGAGTGCATTCCGCAGAGCAACTTTTTTAGCATACTCAGTTTTCGCTTTGGTAAGTTGTAGATAAGCAAACCTAATAATTTGCTCAATATTATTTATGGGAATAGTTTTTGGGAGAATAAAGGGTTCTTTATACTTGATTTGTATCTTATGAAAAGGGTTAATATCAATAAGTTCCTCAATTTCAAGATAGTGAAAAAATGCTTTTAGCGAAGCAATTTTACGCTTAACACTCTTAGGTTTGTACTTACAGTGCAGTAAATTTATATATTGCTCAATGGATTTTTTGTTTGTCCATTCAATAGCAGATTCCATAGTGAATTCAAAATACTGCCTTAAATCAATAGTGTATGATTTTATCGTTTTCTGATCAAGATTTTTTCTTGAAAGGCAAAAGTTTAGATAATCAGTTGTTAGATTATTTGCTTGTACATTTTTTATTTCCATCGCATATAGCTCCTTATATTTAATAAAATTATTATGCAATAGAAAATAAAGAAAGTCTATTCAAATATCTATATTTATTTTGCCTAAAAATTTTATTTATTGAGCAATAAACAAAATTGTATTATACAAAATGCATAAAAACACTATGTGAAATTTTATAACTGATTTGCGTAAAAGTTATTTAAATATTTGTCAAATTATGTTATAATTAATACCATAAAGGGTAATTATAAATGTTTTTATATTACATACCCGAAATATAGATTTAGTTAAGGCTTAATACTTTTTTCTTAGAATGAGATTAAGTACTACATAGACATACACCAGTTGAATGTAAGATGTGTAGCGTATTTTGTTAACAGAAATGTATTATTGACCTTACCTGAAAATAATGAATAAAGGATAACTTACAATTATCTTCTATTTGCAAGACTTTTTATAATAACTATTTACTATTGTAAGTTTATAAAT
>NZ_JBBNJY010000013.1:0-51272 GCF_040093295.1 Ruminococcoides bili | reverse complement strand
ATGCCTTAGTTGCATAACAAAAGCGTAGCAGCTAAAAGCCACTACGCTTTCAAATCTAACTTTTGGGGGTCACCACAATATGACAGGGTGCAGTTTTTTTGATAAGGTTTTTTATAAAAAGTTGGAGTAATTTATAGTTTAGCACATAATTTAATTTGAATTTTATAATTTTTTCGGGAAGAATTTTGTTACCTCTAATCTGCAAAACTTTACTCGAAATCTTAAATAAGAGTTTTTTATATTTAACAAAAACAGAACTGTTTTAAGACAATATTTTTATTTGACAAGGAAAAAGCAGAGTGATATACTAAGGTTAGAAGAAACTAACTTACAAGGGGTTGTTATTATGGAATCTATTATTTCTACAATTATTGTTTGTGCGGTTATCGCTGTTATATGTGTAATTGGTGTTTTAAAATACATCAAAAGCCTTAAAAGCGGTTGCTGTGGTACAGGCGGCGACAGCATAAAAAAAGTTAAGCCGAAGGACAGTAATGTGAATAATTACAGCTTTGAATACAAAATAAAAATCGACGGTATGACTTGCAAAAACTGTGCAATGCGAGTGGAAAATGCTTTTAACTCAAAAGAAAATTATCTTGCAAAGGTAAAACTTTCGGAAAATTCCGCTTATGTGAGAACAAAGCAGGAAATTGCCGAAAAAGAATTGAGAGATATTGTAATAAACGCAGGATATATTCCTATGAAGATAGAGAAAATCTAAAACAGTCTGCTGCGTCGGCAAAATGCATACACAGCAGATAATTTTAACGACTTAGGTTAGTTAAAACTAACTAAATGAATTTTTAAAATAACTTTTATTTATTTTTTACTTGACAATATTTGCTTTGTATGTTAAATTCTCATTATTGAACATATGAACAAATAAACATATATTCATATAAATAGCAGGAGGTAGTTTATGTTTCTTGAAATTAAGAGTATAGAAAAGTATTACGGTACAGGGGAAAATCGTACAAAGGTATTAAAAGGTATTACCACCGGAGTTGAGAAAGGCAAGATTTGCGTTTTGCTCGGTCCGTCAGGTTCGGGTAAGTCAACCTTGCTCAACATTATCGGCGGAATAGAAAAAGCCGATGGCGGCAGCATTTCCATTGACGGCAGTAAAATCGAAGATATGAACGAAAAGCAGCTTTCGCTTTACAGAAGAAATCATCTCGGTTATGTATTTCAGTTCTATAATTTAATTCCGAATCTTACTGTAAAAGAAAATATAGAGGTAGGAGCATTTTTAAGCAAAAATCCTCTTGATACAGATGAACTTTTGCATACTCTCGGTTTGTGGGAACACAAGGATAAAGTTCCGAGTCAGCTTTCGGGCGGTCAGCAGCAGAGAACATCAATAGGCAGAGCAATTGTAAAGAATCCCGATATTTTACTCTGTGATGAGCCGACAGGTGCGCTTGATTATAAAACTTCAAAGGATATTTTAAAACTTATCGAAACCATTAATCAAAAGTACGGAAACACCGTAATTATCGTAACTCATAACGATGCTATCAAATTGATGGCAGATAAGGTTATCAAACTCAGAGACGGAAATATTCGTAAAGAATATGAAAATACCGAAAAAGTTAATGCCGAAGAGCTTGATTGGTAAGGAGATGAATTTATGAAGAATCCGCTTAATAAGCGACTGCCACGAGAACTTAAGGGAGATATCGGAAAGTATATTGTTATTTTTATATTCTTAGTGGCTACAATCGGAGTTGTATCAGGATTTTTGGTTGCCGGTACAAGTATGAAAACCGCTTTTGACGAAAGTTTTGATAAAAATAATATAGAGGACGGTAATTTTGTTCTTGAAAGCAAGATGACCGATGACCTTAAAACAAAACTTGAAGATGAAGATTTAACGCTTTATGATAATTTTTATAAAGAAGAAACCTATAAAAGCTCTACATACAGAATTTATAAAATGAGAAATGATGTAGATAAGATAGAACTTTTTGACGGAGAATTTCCAAAGGCAGACAATGAAATTGCACTTGACAGATTATTCAGCGAAAATAATGATATAAAAATCGGCGATAAAGTAACGCTTGACGGCAAGGAATACAAAGTCAGCGGTTATGTTGCTTTTTCCGATTACACATCATTGTTCAAAAGTAATACGGATATGATGTTTGACGCTCAAAACTTTACTGTTGCAACTGTAACAGATAATGCTTTTGACAAAATTTCCGATAAAAATTTAAACTATTGCTATTCTTACACTTTTAACGATGCTTCATATTCAGAACAGGAAAAGCACGATAAAAATACCGATATAAAAGAATTGATTGCAAAAAATGCAGAGCTCAAAAACTTTATTGCCGAACCCGATAATCAGGCAATCCATTTTTCGGGTGATGATATCGGTTCGGATACATCTATGATGATAATTCTTTTATATATCGTTATTGCTATTATGGCATTTGTATTTGCAGTTACTACTTCAAATACTATTGAAAAAGAGTCTGCTGTTATCGGTACACTCAGAGCATCAGGCTATACAAGAGGCGAATTATTAAGACATTATCTTGTTTTGCCTGTAATTGTTACTCTTATCGGTGCGGTACTCGGTAATATTCTCGGATATTCGGTATTTAAAAATGTTATAGCAGATATTTATTACGGAAGTTACAGCCTTGGCCCGTATGTTACATTGTGGAATGCATATGCTTTCTTTATAACAACCGTTGTGCCTTGTATAATTATGGTACTTGTCAATATATTTATTCTCAGCAAAAAGCTTTCGCTTTCACCTCTTAAATTTTTGCGTCATGACCTTAGCAAAAAAGAGAAGAAAAAGGTTGTGAAGTTACCTGATTTTAAATTTATGACAAAATTCAGACTTCGTGTGATTTTTCAAAATAAATCCGGCTACATTGTTATGTTTATAGGTATTTTATTCTCGAACTTTATTTTAATGTTCAGTCTTTTATTGACACCATTGGTAAATAATTTTAAGACAGAAGTAATCGATAATATGATTTGTAATTATCAGTATGTTTTAAAAGTTCCTGTTGAAACAGATACTAAGGGAGCGGAAAAGTACGCTGTAACCACACTCGAAACCGATTTTGAAAATTCGGACAATTCGGATGAAATTACCGTGTATGGTGTGGATAAGGATTCGGACTATGTAAAAGCAGGTTTTGTTGACAGAAATTCTGTTTTTGTATCCGAGGGTGTATTGGAAAAATTCGGATTAAAAGTCGGAGATAATCTTGACTTAAAGACAAAGTATGATGATAAAACTTATCGACTGACAATAAGCGGTACATATAAATATCCCGCATCACTGGCAGTCTTTACAGATATAGAAAATTTCAGAAACGAATTTGAAAAAAGCGATGATTATTTCAGCGGATATTTTTCGGATAATGAAATAACCGATATTGATGATAAGTACATTGCAAGCAAAATTACTCAAAAGGATTTGACTGTTGTTTCCGACCAAATGACAGATTCAATGGGAGGAATGATTCCTATAATTGTAGTATTTTCCGTTGTCCTTTATATGTTGCTTGTTTACCTGCTTTCTAAAGTTATAATCGAAAAGAATGCAAATTCCGTTTCGATAGTAAAAATACTCGGCTATCAGAACGGAGAAATCACAAGACTTTATATTATGTCAACAGCGATTGTAGCCATTCTTTCGGTAATAATCAGCTTGCCGATTTCGTATTTGTTTATGAAAGCTATATATTCCGAAATTATCAGGAGCTTTTCAGGCTGGCTTACTTTCTACATTGACCCTATGGTTTATGTTCAAATGCTTGTTTTAGGCATACTTGCATATGCTGTTGTAGGTGCGCTGCAGTTCAGAAAAATTAAAAAAATTCCTATGGAAGAGGCTCTTAAAAACGCAGAATAAAAGTACAGACCGATACATTTTGATGTGTCGGTCTGTTGCTTTAGTTTTGAAAATTGATTTGTTGTTCCGTAATTAACGGATAGCGTATAAGCTCTGTACCGTCAAGATTTTCTCTGTGCATATCTACGGCGGAAATCTGATGATTATTATAGGTTGTGTAGTAATAAATTCCCTTTGCGGCATTACAGCAGGAAGTATAAATTGTAATTTCATACTTTCCTTCGCTGACTTCACAACAACCTCGTTGCTGATCTACAGAGCCGAGAATATGGAAAAATTGGCTTACACTTTCGTTTTCGCTTTCACCTGAAATTGAATTCATTTTAGTAAATGCAGCTCTCACAAATCGTGATGCAGATGAAAGATCACCCGGCAATCCGATTGCCCCCATACCACGGCTGTACGAATTAAGTTTAAGTCCGTTTGCAAATGTGTTCTGCGGTTGTTTAGCGGAGAGCGACATATAATTATTCAGCAGAAACATCTGTGTTTCAAACGGTGGATTGTTAGTGAGTACACCGACAGGATTATCGTAAATATGAAGTCCGTCCGCAACGGATTCAACGGTTATAGATTCGTTTTTATCTGCAATTATCCAGTGAAGCCCGGCGGTCGGAAGTTTATCGCTGAACGGAGTGCCTGTGAGATTAATTTTTGCAAGCAAGTTTTTTGCATCGCTTACACTCGCACATTTGCTTAAGATATACGGTATAAATTCAAATTGCGCCACATTTTCCTTACTGTCGTCAGGTTCGGCATAAACGGCATTTCCGACAAAGTTAAGTCCTGCCATTCCAAGCCCTTTTTCGTTGATTGCATCATAGTAGAGCGGATAATTACCTGCAATATGAGCCATTCCGATTATTGCATAATGGGAGCTGCAAGTGCTTGTATGACGAAAATCAAAGGCATAGTTTCTCGGTGTAATTGTAATTTCATCACCGTAAGAAAATTCGTAATCAAGAGTTCTTCCAAAATAAAAATCTTTGGTTTTGTATGTTGCGGCAGTACACATATATATACCTCCTTGTGTTATTATTTTCAAAAAATAATTTAATATGTAAATGTTCAAAAATAACATCAGACTCCTCGCCAACCGACAAGGAGCCCTTTTGATTTGCAGTCAGATTATTACCACTTAAGTTCGCCGTCACCGCCCATAAGTTTTGTCATTTTTTCAATTTTTTCAAGCGGAAACGGGGGAGATGATACGGGTTTCATTGCAATAGACATAAGTTTCATCGGGTTATCGTCAGCGGCAATTCTGTTTGAGCTTGATGTTCCGCAGATTTTGCAGCGGTGAATAATCGCCCATTCGCCGTTTTTGCGAACCCATACTGCGACAGGTTCCATAGTTCCTCCGCAATCTGCCTCACGATCACCGGGCTCAATATCAAGATGTTGACTTGACAGGCAGTAAGGGCAATGATTGCGATGGTCGCTTCCCGCACCGTTAGGTACGACAAGTCTGCCGCATACCTTGCAGGTAAAACTTTCGTTGCAAGCGTGTGATTTATAATAACCTTTTTTATATGATTTTTTCTTGTTTTCTCTATTCATAGAGCATAATCCTCCAAAAAGTAAAATCAAAAACCTTTTGGGAGGTTTGTGGGTAAAAGTAGCAAACCTCCCGATTATGCTACTATTACAGTTGTATTAGTCTTTGTCAAACACTAATCTCCTTATTAAAATATTTATGAAAAAGCCAAGGCTTAGTCAACAATCGGTATTTTTATTATATCAACATATAAAATATTTTTCAATATACATCAAGTGAATTTTTGTATAAAATTATATTTTAATTTTTTCCCAATCTGTCCTTGTGATTTCGTACACAACAGTTGTTTCATTTTCACTGTCAATAAATTCATCAAGTTTTTTACAACCGTATGACACAGCGACAGCGGCGGAGGGAATGTTATCTTTTAAGCAAACTGCCCACAAGCCAAAGCCGAAAATATTGTATCGCTCAATGCTTTTGTCAATCCAATTCATTACTCTTGCTTTATCAAATGTATATGGATAGTGTTGCGTTATATCCGAATCTGCCAAAACAGAATATAGTGCACTGAAATCATCTTTTGTTAGCTCACGAATAAATAATCGTTCTGTTTCCGTAATCATAAAATCACCGTTAATAATTTTATATTTAAAGCTTTTTAATGTCAATCATTTGGTATAAATATTTGAGAAAATTTAATATACATATTGGCTAACAAATTTGTTTATTGTATAATAAAGATAAAGAGGTGAAATTTATGCACATAGTAGTATGTCTTGAAGATTGCAACGGAATTATGTTTAACAAAAGGCGCGTTTCGTCAGACAAAATTTTGATTTCTAAAATTATTGAAATGACTCAAAACAAAAATTTATGGGTAAGCGAATATTCAAAAGAATTATTTGTAGATAAAGAATTGAGAAATACTCGGTTGATGACAGTTTATGATATATCTGATTTAGTGAAAATTGAAAATAACGATTATTTTTTTATTGAAGATATTTTACCGGATAATTTAGAAAGATGTTCTGAATTAATAATTTTTCATTGGAACAGAAGATACCCGTCAGATGTAAAGTTTGCATACGATTTAAAAGATTTTACGCTTGTTTCAAGTTCGGATTTCAAAGGCTTTTCACACCCTGAAATAACCGAGGAATATTTAAAAAATATTAATTTATAAAACAGAAAGGAAATGACTATGAAAAGGAAAAGTATTTTATTGTTGGCAGGAGCAATAGCACTGTCTGTATTTGGAGGCTGTGTATCCACAGTTTTAGATACATCATCGGAAACAAAAGAAAGCTATACTCAACAAAGTGAAGATAAATCACAACAAAAAGCGACTGTAAATCCTACGAAACTGCAGACTCCGAAATTTGACCTTTCGTCAATACCTGAATATTCTGGCAATCCCTATGTGGAAATAAATGACAATGAACCGTATTTCAGTGATGACGAATATACAACATCGCCATTTGAGTACTACAGTGATTTGGATACATTAGGCAGATGCGGAATGGCATATGCCTGTGTGGGAAAAGATATTATGCCAACCGAGGAGAGAGGTTCAATAGGTTCGGTAAAACCGTCAGGATGGCAGACGGTAAAGTATGATTGTGTTGACGGAAACTATTTGTATAATCGCTGTCATCTTATCGGCTATCAGCTGACGGGCGAAAACGCAAACGAAAAGAACCTCATTACCGGTACCCGTTACCTAAATGTTGAGGGTATGCTGCCTTTTGAAAATATGGTTGCCGATTATGTAAAAGAAACCGATAACCATACATTATACAGGGTTACACCGATATTTAAGGATGATGAACTTGTTGCACGAGGCGTATTAATTGAGGCAAAGTCTGTTGAAGATAACGGCGACAGTATTACTTTTTGTGTGTACTGCTATAATGTTCAGCCCGATATAAAAATAGATTATAAAACGGGTGAAAGTGAATATACAGTACCGACAACCAAGGAAGAACCAAAAGTTGAATCCAAAGTTGAGTCCAAAGCAGAGTCAAAAGCCGAAAGTCACTATGAAGACCCCGAAGAATCTCCAAAAAATGAGAATACAGACACACATACATATATACTGAATACCAATACTAAAAAATTCCACTATCCTGATTGCTCGGCAGTAAAAAGAATGAAAGATTCCAATAAAGAGGAATTTACAGGCACTCGTGATGAAGTAATAAGCAGAGGATATGACCCGTGTCAAAAATGTTTTCCGTAACAATAAATAATTATCAAAATAATAAATAACTGTAAAACATAAGGGAACTTCTCGGTTGAAAAGTTCCCTTAATTTCATGCAAGTGCTTTTTTATTTTTAAAGCCTTTCATTTTTATATAGTAAACCGCAAGCATTAACAGCATACTTGCCGTCCAAGCGGCAGGACCTGCAACGCAGATTGATATATAACCGATTATTGAGCTTAAAATAACCGGTGCACATATTCTCATAAGTACCTCGATAAGCGAGCCGATCATCGGAATAATGCCGTTTTTAAGACCCTGTATTGTGCCTCTGTAAATGAACAACATTCCGAGAGTAAATTCAAACGGGCAGTTCCAGAATATGAATTGTACGGAATAATCTATTGTTTGCTGAGAGCTGTTGCTTGTGAATATTCCCGTAATCGGTGTGGCAAACAACATTGTTAATGCGCCAACTGCTATTGCGTATGTTATGCAGAGAATAAGGCAGTAGTTTACGCCTTTTCGTATTCTGTCATATTTTCCTGCGCCCTCATTTTGTCCCGCAAAGGTAGCAATTACCATGCTCATTGAGTTCATCGGATTTTGAACAAGCATCTGCACTCTGTTGCCGATAGTATATCCTGCAACCGCATATGAGCCGAACTGATTTACAAAATACTGCAAAACCATCATACCTATAGAAATTACAGAGTTTTGAAGTCCCATAGGACAGCCGACTTTAAGTTCGTCCGCAACCATTCTGCCTATACTTGTAAAACTTTCTTTGGTCGGCAAAAGAAGTTTAACTTTAAAACATATGTAAATACAGCAAAGCACTGCGGAGATTAATTGTGAAACTACAGTTGCTATTGCCGCACCTGCAACATCCCATTTGAATACTACTATAAACAGCAGGTCAAGTCCGACATTCAGAACAGAAGAGAACAACAGTAAATACAACGGAGTTTTGCTGTCGCCGACCGATCTGAGCAATGATGCTGTAAGATTATAAAGCATAGTTGCCGGTATGCCGAGGTAGATTATTGTAAGATACCGGCTTGCGTAATCAAAAGTTTCTTTTGTAGTGCCGAGCATTGTTAAAAACGGATTTACTAAAAATACAAAGGCAACTGTAAGTACGGCAGATGATATAATTCCGATTAATATATGTGCGGCAACACTTTTTTTGATTTGCTTAATATTTCCTGCACCGAAGTGTTGAGAGGTGATTACCGAACAGCCTGCCGATAAACCTATGAAAAAGCCGAGCGCAAAAAAGTTAAGAGAGCTTGTAGAGCCTACCGCCGCAAGCTTGATTTCGCCAAGCGTTTGCCCCACTATCAAGGTATCAACTACATTATATAATTCCTGTAAAAGGTTTCCTATAATTACGGGAATGGCAAAAAATAAAATCTGACTGAATATTTTACCCTGCGTCAGATTTCGTACGGATTTTGAACCGGTCATAATAATTCACACTTCTTTGTTAAAATTTATTGTAAAGAATAATTATGGACTACAATATCCTTGAATTCGTATGAATTATAGCATAGCAGAATAAAAAAGTAAATCCTAAAATTTTGAAAAATACACTGATGTTTACTTAAAAAATTTTTACAAAATGCACAGTTGTGTTTATAAGAGAAAAGTAAAATTACAAGATGTTTAGTTGTAGTGTGAAATATTTACGCAAACAAAAACAGGCGAAAAAATCACGCCTGTTTATCGTAAAAATATTTAGGTTAAATGTAAAATGTTAATCAAAAGCAGCCATACCATACCGTAATATGTCACAACTGCAACAAGGTCGTTTATGGTTGTAATCAATGGGCCTGACGCTACGGCAGGGTCGATTTTCATTTTGTTGAAGAACATAGGAACAAGTGTGCCGATAAGGCTTGAAATTACCATAGACGCCAAAAGCGAAAATCCTACGCAGCCCGATACAATAAACGAGTAGGCAATATTGTTTCCTTTAATAAGGAAAATATACAGACCGACAAAAATCACTGCCATTACACCGAGAAAAATTCCGTTTGAAAATCCGACTTTCATTTCTTTGACGGTGAGTTTTAATTTGTCTGACGCTGTCAGATTTTCATCCATAAGTACACGGATTGTAACCGCAAGCGATTGAGTGCCTACATTTCCCGCCATATCAAGTATGAGCGACTGAAAGCATATAACTATCGGAATAACGGCTACCACCGATTCAAAAATGCCTACCACCGAAGATACTCCCATACCGAGAAAAAGCAGAATAATTAGCCAAGGCAATCTTTTCTTTGTGCTTTGAAAAGTGGTTTCGTTTAAATCTTCTTCTGCGGTCAAACCACCGAGTTTTGCGTAATCCTCACCGAGTTCCTCGTCCACAACCTGAACAATATCATGGGCGGTAATAACGCCGAGAATATGTTTTTCGTCATCAAGCACAGGGATAGAATCTTCAGCATAGTCTTTTAATTGTTCAATACAATCCGTAATTTTTTCGTGTGCCGTTACAAAAGGATATGACTTTACTATGATGTCATCAAGATTTTGATAATTCCTTGCAACAATTAAATCTTTCAAATCAATAGCGCCGAAAAAACAGTTGTTGTCGTCAACAGCGTAAATTGTATTGATGTTATCATTTTCACCTGCCTGCGAGATAAGTTCGTGTCTGGCTTCTTTTATAGAAAGATTTTTGCTTATAACGATGTAGTTGGTAGTCATTTCACTGCCGATTTCATCATCGTCATAAGATAAAATCATTCGTACATCTTGTTTTGCATCGTTGTCAAGCAAGGCGACTATTCTTTTTCTGTCGTCATCGCCGAGCTTTTCAAGAATATCTACCGCATCGTCGGAGTCCATTTCCGAAAGGAGATTAGCAACTTTATCGGAATTAATTTCTTTCAGATACTCTTCCGAATCTTCAATGTAAGAAAATATTTCCGCAACAAGTTCCACACCGAGAACAGGGTAGAGCGCTTTTCTTTCGTCGGCAGTCATTTTTTCAAGAGCGTCGGCAATATCGCTTGTATGGTAGTCGGAAATTTTTTCTATAAGCTCGTCTTTTGGAAGTCCGCTCCTGAAAATCTTTACGATTTCATCTGCGTACATTGGTTTGTTTAATACTTTCTCTGTCATATCATTACCTCCCGTTTGTCTCAAAAGGGCATAAAAATACCACCGCTATTCCCACAGCAGTTTAACAATTGATTGTTGAGCAGTATAGGATAATATTCGGTGGAACAGAAAGTAATATTATGTTTACAAAAGGCTAAACATCAGTCAGAATTTAACAGACAGCCTTACATTGAGTATTTCCGTAACACCTGTTTGAATACTTCGACCAAAACTACTGCAACTGTCCATTAAATCTCACCTCCGATTAAACTTCATCATATATTAATTTATCACCTAAATATATTTATGTCAAGTAAGTATAAGAATTTAGATTTAAAATTTACAATCCGATAACAATATTATGCACAAGTTGTTTGCGGCTTATAAAATATTATGAATTATGACAGATTTCCCTATAAAAAGTGATGCTTTATATTTGCAATTTGTGCCGCAGCACAAAGAAATTTGTGCATAAAAGTGTTGCACTCATAAAATATCGTGGTATAATAATGGCATAAACAAAAGAGATTTCAAAGCAATGGGGCTTCGTTGAACACGAAGTCCCATTTGTGATTTGATAGGGTATGATTTGAAAGGATGATAATTATGACACCTGAAAAAATTGTTGAAAACCATAAGAAATATGTACTTCAGTCATGGAGCAAGCAGGGTAACTTAAATCCTATTCCTGTTGCAAAGGCAGAGGGAATTTACTTCTACGATTTTGACGGTAATAAATATACAGATATGTCTTCACAGCTTGTAAACCTTAACTTAGGTTACGGTAACAAAGCTATCGGAGATGCAATTAAAGAACAGGTTGATAAGTTTTGTTTTGTAGGCCCGTCATACGCAACAGAGGCAAAGTCAACACTTGCGGAAATGATTATTAATCTTCTTCCGGACAGTTTTGGCAAAGTATTCTTTACAAATGCAGGTGCAGACGCAAACGAAAACGCAGTAAAGATTGCAAGAATGTTTACGGGCAGAAACAAGGTATTCAGCCGTTACAGAAGTTATCACGGTTCTTCATTCGGCGCAGGCAACCTTACGGGCGAGCCGAGAAGATATCCGCTTGAGCCGGGTATTCCGGGATTTGTAAAATTTTTTGATCCGTATGTTTACAGAGAGGCTGTTGAATTTGAATCCGAAGAGGCAGCTACAAAATATTATCTCACTAAATTGAGAGAGCAGATTATTTATGAAGGCCCTGACAGTGTAGCCGCAATCGTTATGGAAACAATTACAGGTTCAAACGGTGTAATTATTCCTCCTAAGGGTTACTTACCGGGAGTAAGAAGGATTTGTGATGAGTTCGGTATTCTGATGATTTGCGATGAGGTTATGGCAGGTTGGTGCAGAACAGGTAAAATGTTTGCATTCCAGAATTTTGATGTAGTTCCCGATATTGTATCATTTGCAAAGGGCGTTACCTGCGGCTATGTTCCGCTCGGCGGAGTTGCGGTATCGCAGAAAATCGCAGATTACTTTGACGATCATCTTCTTTCCTGCGGCCTTACATACAGCGGTCATCCGCTTGCTTGTGCGGCAGGTGTTGCCTGTGTAAACTACTACAGCGAGGCTAACATTCTTGACAATGTAAACAAGGTTGGCAAGGTGCTCGGTGAAATTCTTGAAGAAATGAAAGAGAAACATCCTTGTGTAGGCGATGTAAGATATATCGGTTTGTTCTCTGCTATTGAACTTGTAAAGGACAAGAAAACAAAAGAACCGTTAGTTCCGTACGGCAAGGATGAAAAAGGCATTATGGGCAGTCTTGTAGGAATGTTAAAGAAGAAAAAGTTTATGACTTATTCACACGAAAATATGCTCTTTGTAAATCCGCCGCTTATCATTACAGAAGAACAGATCAGGGAAGAAATGGTAAAGATGGACGAAGTTCTTACATATGTTGACAATGAATTGATTTGATACTATAATAGTAAAATTCTAAAATAACGGGAGATATTAAAATGTCACATTTTGTAGTTCCAAATCACATAGTAGTCGGCAAAGGCGTGCTTAACGAGGCTGCACCGCTTTTAAAAGAAATGGGCAGAAAGGCTTTTATCGTAACAGGCAGACACATTGCGGTTTCGGATATGATGAAAAAACTAACGGCATTGCTTGACGAAGAGGGTATAGGATATGTAATTTTTAACGGCATTACAGGTGAGCCTGACGATGTTATGATAAATAACGGTGTAAAGATGCTTAAAGAGTCCGATTGTGATTTTATTATCGGAATCGGCGGCGGAAGTCCTCTTGACTCGGCAAAGGCAATCGCAGCAATGGCAGTAAACGATGGCAGTGTTGCGGATTTCAGCGGAAAAGAAATTACAGGCGAAATTTTGCCGCTTGCTGCAATTCCGACTACCGCAGGTACAGGCAGTGAGGCAACTAAATTTACGGTAATTACCGATTCCAAAAAGCAGATAAAAATGCTTTTGAAAGGCGATGTGCTTGTTCCGAAACTTGCAATTGTAGACAGTGAATTTACTGTCGATGCACCCAAAAGTGTTACAGCCGCAACAGGACTTGACGCTCTTACACACGCAGTAGAGGCTTATACCTCTAAAAAAGCTTTTTCTATGACAGATACGCTTGCGGTTTCCGCAGTAAAAAGAATTATGAAATATTTGCCGATAGCTTATAAAGAACCCGACAATGCAGAGGCAAGGGAGCAGATGAGCATTGCGGCTTTGGAGGCAGGCATTTGTATAAATAATTCAAGCGTAACCATTGTTCACGGAATGAGCCGCCCTATCGGTGCATTCTTCCATGTGCCGCACGGTATGTCAAACGCAATGCTTTTAAAGGAATGTTTAAGTTTTGCGGTATCGGGTGCATATGAAAAATTTGCAAATTTGGGCAGAGCAACAGGCATTGCAGACAATGATGATTCGGATTCGGCAGCAGCCGAAAAGTTTATTGATTCATTGCAAAATATCTGTGATGTATGCGAAATTCCCACTCTTGAAAAATACGGCATAGACAGAGATGAGTATTATTCAAGAATACCTAAAATGGCTATTGATGCGGTAGCCAGCGGAAGTCCCGCCAATACGGTTAAGACAGTAACCGAGGACGACTGCATAGAAATTTACAAAAAACTGTATGCTTAAAGCATTCGGTAAAATTTAAGATTACAGGCACAGCAAAGGCGCAGTGAAAACTCAACTTTGCTGTGCTTTTTTATTATTCGGGAGGTAAGATATATGAATTTGAACAGCGAAGCAATTATGAAAAATGATGTTGAAATCGCTATAAATAATGTGTCGGTGGTGTTTAAGGATAATCAGGGCAACGATGTTAAGGCACTCGACAATGTGGATTTTGATATTCACAAGGGAGAATTCATTTCACTTCTCGGACCTTCCGGCTGCGGTAAAACAACCCTTTTAAGAACAATTGCCGATTTGCTTGAACCTACATCGGGCAATGTCAGAGTAAGTAATATGACTCCTAAGGAAATAAGACTTATGCAGAAATTCGGAATTGTATTTCAGAATCCCGTACTTTTTGAATGGAGAACAGTTAAGAAAAACATTGAACTTCCGCTTGAAATTATGGGTTACTCTAAAAAAGACAGGTCCGACAGAGCAGACGAAATGCTTGAGATGGTAGGACTTACAAAGTTTGCAGACCATTATCCGCAGCAGCTTTCGGGCGGTATGCAGCAGAGAGTAGGCATTGCGAGAGCTTTTGGCATAAGACCGGAAATACTTTTGATGGACGAGCCTTTTTCGGCACTTGATGAGTTCACTAAGGAAAAGTTACACCTTGATCTTTTAAATATTTGGGAAAAAACAAACAAAACAATTGTATTTGTAACTCACAATATTCAGGAGGCTGTTTTCCTTTCAACAAGAATTTGCGTTCTTTCTCCACATCCGGGCAGACTTTCGGCTGTTGTTGACGCTGATTTGCCTTATCCGAGAACGATTGATATGAGAGATACTCCTCATTTTGGCGAACTCGTTTCAAAGGTAAGAAACAGCTTTGAGGGTGGTAGCTTATGATGAAGATAATTAAAAAGATAAAAAGCTCCAAAGCATCGGTAACTTTGGTTTGGGTGCTTGGAATACTTGTAATATGGGAGATATTTGCTTTTGTGGTAGCCGCCGCAAAACGAACTCCCGAAAACATTATGCCGCATATATGGCAGATAGCTTATTCGTTTATTGACCCTAAACCTGTAGCAAACGGTATGAGCTGCTTGCAGGTTGTGCTTGTAAACGCAGGGCAAACGCTTTCAAGAGCAGGACAGGGCTTTTTGATTGGTACATTAATCGGATTCGGACTTGCAATTTTAATGAAACTTTCAAATACAGTCAATAAAATTGCCGCGCCGTACCTAATGCTTATACAGCTTATACCTATTCTCGGTATGGCACCAATTATTCTTGCAATGACTCACGATATCGGTTCAAGCCGAATTATCATTGCGGCAATCCTTACATTCTATCCTGTGGCTACAAATACACTTGCAGGACTTAACTCGGTGGAAAAACAAAAGTATGAACTAATGTATTCATATGCGGCAAAGAAATCCACAGTTTATTTCAAGATGCTTATCCCGTCCTGTATTCCGTATTTCTTTACAGGATTGAAGATAGCGGCACCGATGGCAATTACAGCTTCAATCCTTGTAGATACCTTGCAGGGTGACGGCGGACTCGGTTGTATGCTCTCACAGTCGCTTAAACACGCAATGTCAATATATGTATTTTGGGATATTGTAGTATTCAGTGCGGTAATCGGTGTACTTAGCTGTTCACTTATGGGCTGGATTGAAAACGGAGTTTCACCGCTAAAGCGTATTGAACGCAAATCAAAAAAGAAAAAGGAGGCGGTTTAATTGATCAGAAGAAGAAAGAGCTTATGGCAAAAACTCAAAGAAAACCGAGCTGCTCAGACAATCAGCAGCATACTCCTTCCGGTATTGTTCGGTGTTCTGATTATTGCTTTGTGGCAGGGACAAATCTTGCACAAATTTTTTAATACCGACACAAACACACTTCCGCTTCCGTCAAGAATATGTCACATTATTTTAGATAATATTCCAGATTTTTCACAAAATTCACTTTATACGATTATAGTTGCCGTTGCGGGACTTCTGATAGGCTCGATTATCGGATATTTAATTGCCGTATTTGCCGCAACCTTTCAAAAATGGGGTAAAGGCGGACTTACAATAGTAGGTGCATTTAATGCTATTCCGATTGTAGCACTTGCTCCTGTAATGACAAACTGGACAAAAGACATCAGCAGTGACCCGAACATAAGAAGTATGTTTGCAAAAACTTTTGTTGTTATGATTGTTTGCATTGCAAGTATGAGTATTAACGCTTACAGAGGTTTAACGGAATTAAAGCCGTTTGCACTCGATCTTATGTCATCGTATGCGGCAAAGAAAAGTACGGTTTTCTTTAAGCTAAGACTTCCGAATTCTGTTCCGTATATATTTACAGCACTTAGAGTAAGCGTTCCTATCAGTATTATCAGCGCAGTTGTTTCTGAATACTTTGCGGAATACATAGTCGGTGTCGGCAGAGAAATCAGAGAGAACATTGTATTGGGACAGTATCCTACAGCGTGGGCATATATAGTTGTTGCTTGTCTTATAGGACTTTTAATGTACGGCGTGCTTATGCTCGTGGAATCAATTGTACTTAAAAAACGCAGAATAAAATAATTTACAGTTGTTTACCGAAAAACGGTTTACATAAAATCAAGTATATTGGGGGAATTTCAAATGAAAACAAAAATGAATGTCAAAAGATTGCTTGCCGTTTCGCTTGCAGCAATGATGACTGCAACAGCTTTTGCCGGTTGCGGTAATTCAGGCGGTTCATCATCTGATTCCAAAGCGGATTCAGCTTCAACAGGTACACCAATGACAAACGAAGAGATTATCAAAAAGGCCGCAGCAGAGGGCAAAATCGGTAACTGGGGACTTGGTAACGAATACGAAATTCTCGCACTTTTGCAGAAATATGATCTTCCTACAACATATCTTTCGCAGGACTTTACAATGGACGGTTTTGACCAGGACGATATTACACTTGCATCGGCAATGTCATTTAACGAACTCGGTCTTGTAATTAACGATTATGACGGCGGTTACAAGTACGGCGATACAGTAGGCACCATTGATATGAATGACGAGGGTGTTGCAATGCTTGAAGATAATATTTTCTGTACAAAGGAGTTTGCGAAGAATAATCCTAATACAGTAAAGGCATTTGTTTATGCATCAATGAAAGGCTGGAAATACGCAGTAGAAAATCCGGAGGAGGCAGCGCAGATTGTATTTGACGCAGGTTCTTCAGTGTCTTCCGATCACCAGCTCTATATGGCACAGCAGGTTGCAAAACTTGTATCTACAGATACAAAGGGCAATGCGGTAAGCGACTACGGTAATATGGACGAAGAGGCAATGCAGCAGACTCTTGACCTTTGTAAGAAGTATGTACAGCTTGATGATTCGTCGGCATCTTCTAAACTCGAAAGTTTTACACTTGATGAT
The DNA here is from genome assembly GCF_040093295.1 of Ruminococcoides bili. Taxonomy (NCBI): domain Bacteria; kingdom Bacillati; phylum Bacillota; class Clostridia; order Eubacteriales; family Oscillospiraceae; genus Ruminococcoides; species Ruminococcoides bili. The sequence goes on along the minus strand of NZ_JBBNJY010000013.1, from coordinate 34,040 downwards.
ATTCGTGATACACAGTACATTGAGGCAGCAAACGCATCTGCAGACGGTAAGTTCGGTACACTTGAAAAGACAGATGTAACAATTCAGCTTAAGTGGTTGCCACAGGCTCAGTTTATGGGCTACTATGTAGCACAGGCTAAGGGCTATTATGACGAAGTCGGTCTTAAGGTTACTATCACACCGGGTGGCGGCGATATTTCGGAAACAACAGCAGTAAACAACGGTACGGTTGATTTTGGTGTAACATGGGTGGCAAACCTTACTTCTGCAAATGCAGGCGGTATGGATCTCCTTGAAATCGCACAGGTATATCAGAGATCGGGTCTTGAACTTGTTTACAAAAAAGACCTCTTTACAAAGTAAGATAATAAAAACCGTGCGGCGGTAAGTTTTCCGCCGCACGGTAAAAAAGAAAGGAAAGGAACATTATGGATTTATTAATTAAAAACGGAACAATAGTTACCGCAAAGGGCAGCTATAAGGCAGATGTAGCCGTTAAGGACGGTAAAATTGCAGCAATCGGAAAAGACCTTGAAGTATCTGCTACTAAAGTTGTTGACGCAAAAGGCAAACTTGTATTGCCAGGTGCTATTGATGTTCACACACATCTGGCAATGCCGTTTGGCGGAACAGTATCTGCCGACAGTTATCTTTCGGGTACTCGTGCAGCAGCGTGCGGCGGTGTGACAACAGTTTTTGATTATCCTGTTCAGCACAGCGGCGAAACTATTATGGGACTTATCAATTCAAAAAAAGCTGTGCTTGAAAAAGAGGCTTGTGTAGACTACGCATTCCATTGCTGTATCACTGATTTAAACGGCGGAGAAATTCTTGACGAAATGGAAACAGCCGTGAAAGAGGGTATTACAAGCTTTAAGTGTTTCTTTGTTTATAAAAAAGAAAAGATGATGGTTGATGACGCAACATTTGTAAGACTTCTATTAAGAGCAAAGGAGCTTGGCGCAAAAATCAATCTCCATGCAGAAAATCCCGATCTTATTGATATGAGAACGGAGCAGTTCTTAAAAGAGGGAAAAACAAGCGCATGGTATCATTATCTTAGCAGACCTGAATTTGTTGAGGCAGAGGCAGATAAACGAGCAGTGCATTGGGCAAAGCACCTTGAAGCACCTCTTTACATTGTTCATATGGCAGACAAGGAAGGACTTGAAGAATGCATTAAGGCAAAGACAGAGGGTCATGAAATTTACATTGAAACCTGTCCGCAGTACCTTGAATTTACCTGCGATGTTTACAAGCGTGAGGACGGCAGAAACTTTGTATGTTCACCTCCTATGAAAGGTAAGGAAAGTCAGGATGCTTTGTGGACTGCACTCAAGGCAGGACTTATTGATACGGTTGCAACCGACCATTGTCCGTTCCAAAGTTACGAAAAGGATTGGGGTAAGGATGATTTTACAAAGATTCCAAACGGTTGTGCGGGTATTGAAAACCTTTATCCGTATATGCTTGACGCAGCAAACAGCGGTAAGATTACATTTGAAAGAGCAGTTGAAGTTTGTTCGACAAATCCTGCAAAAATCTTCGGTTGTGATTCAAAGGGTGCAATCGAAGTCGGTAAGGACGCAGACATTGTAATTTACGATAAGGACAAAGATTTTACTGTCAGCGTAAATAATATGCATTCGGATTGCGACCATACAATATGGGAGGGCAAAAAGCTCCACGGCTATCCTGTTCAGACATATTTAAGAGGCAGCCTTGTTTATGACAACGGCAACTTTACAGGTACACCCGGCAGCGGTATGTATATTAAGCGCAGTACCTCAAAATAGTTTTGAAAGTGGTTGATATTATGGGATACAGAGAGGTAGTTTTAAAAAGTGAAAGCAGCAGATGTCTTCTTTGTGAAAACGCTCCTTGTGCCAATGCTTGTGAACACGGAGTAAGAATTGACAGAATTATCCGTTCAATTAATTTTGAAAATCAGGAGGGTGCAAGGTATCTTCTTGCAGACAATCCTTGCGTAAGTTGCATAGACGGCAGTTGTATGCAAGAGTGCAACAGAGCAAAATTTGATGCACCTGTCAGGATTGATAAAATAACAGAACTTGTTGCAAAGGAAAAGCCCGTTGCTCCTAAAGAAATTGACCTAAGCACAGACCTTTGCGGAGTAAAGTGTGAAAATCCGTTTTTCCTTTCTTCGTCGGTAGTCGGCAGTAATTATGAAATGGTTGCCAAGGCTTTTGACGAGGGATGGGCAGGAGTTGCATTTAAAACAATCGGTATGTTTACTCCAAACGAAGTTTCACCGAGATTTGCTGAACTTGATAAGGAAGATACAGCTTTTGTCGGTTTTAAAAATATTGAACAGATATCAACCTATTCTCTTGAAGAAAACCTTGAATTTTTCAGAAAGCTAAAGGAAAATTATCCTGCCAAAGTAATTATTGCCTCAATTATGGGCAGTAACGAAGAGGAGTGGACAAAACTTGCATCTCTTTGTGAAAAGGCGGGAGCAGATGTAATCGAGTGTAATTTCAGTTGCCCGCAAATGGTAGGCGAGGGACTTGGCAGTGATGTAGGAATCAATCCCAAACTTGTGTATGCTTACACAAAAGCTGTAAGAAAAGGAACTAAACTTCCGATTCTTGCAAAAATGACTCCGAACATCACATCAATGCTTCCTCCAGCTTTAAAAGCGGTAGAGGCAGGAGCAGACGGACTTGCGGCAATCAACACAATAAAAAGTATTATGAATGTTGATTTAAACAGTTTTTCCACTTCTCCTAATGTAAGCGGAAAGTCCTCGGTCGGCGGTTATTCGGGCAAGGCTGTAAAGCCGATTGCACTGAGATTTATAAATGAAATGAAGTCTGATGAAAGACTAAAAGATATTCCAATCAGCGGTATGGGCGGAATAGAAACATGGTATGATGCGGCGGAATTTATATCACTCGGTTGTTCAACGGTACAGGTTACAACTTCGGTTATGCAGTACGGTTACAGAATTATAGACGATATGCTTGACGGACTTAAAAGATATATGTCGGAGCACGGCTTTAATTCAATTAACGATTTTTTAGGCAAGGCGGAGTACAATATTATTCCCGCCGATGATCTTGACAGAAGTTACATATGTTTTCCGAGTTTTGACCGTGAAAAATGCGTTGGCTGCGGCAGATGTTATGTATCGTGCTTTGACGGCGGACATCAGGCAATTAAGATGAACGATAAAAACAAACCCGTACTTTTGGGTAAAAAATGTGTCGGCTGCCATTTGTGTAAGGTTGTTTGCCCTGTAGGCGCAATTTCCGCAGGCAAAAAAGTAAGAAAATCAGCATTAAAGAAACATTAAGTCATAGAAAGAAAATTATCAAGAAGGAGTTTTGTGTTATGTATAAGTGTAGTATTGAAAGAATGCAGGATAAGATTTCAACATTCAGCAAATTCGGTGATGCGGGTCACGGCGGAATTACAAGATATTCTTTATCTCCGGAGGCTTTACAGGCAAGAGGTGAATTTGTAAAGAGAATGAAAGCAATCGGTGCTGAAATCAAAACGGATGATGTGGCAAATGTTTACGCTACACTTAAAGGTTCAGACCCTACATTACCTGCAATCGTAATGGCTTCTCATTGTGACTCGGTTAAGAACGGCGGCAACTATGACGGTATCCTCTGTGTAATGGGTGCTATGGAAGTGCTTGAAACAGTTGCGGCAGAGAACATTCCTCATAAACACGATTTGGTGGCTATGATTTGGACAAACGAGGAAGGCTCGCTTTATCCGCCGGCTATGATGTGTTCGGGTATTGTTTGCTACGATTATCTCCCGGCTGACATTGCAAAGAATTTTAAGAAAGAAAATATGCTTGCATCAAAGTCAATCATTGACCCGACAAAGACTTTTGAAATGGCTCTTGACGCATCGGGTTACAAGGGCGATGAGGCAAACAGACTTAATCCGAAGGATTACAAGGCAATGTTTGAACTTCATATTGAGCAGGGTCCGATCCTTGAGGCGGCAGGCAATGACATCGGTGTAGTTACCTGTGTACTCGGTATGGTAAACTACCGTATTAAAGTTCTCGGTCAGGCAGACCATGCAGGCACAACTCCTATGAAGTACCGTCACGACGCACTTTTCGGCGCTGCAAAGTTACTTGAATACCTCCACACAGAGTTTGATAAACTCGATTCGGAGCTTGTGTATACAACAGGAGAAATTCTTTGCCACCCTGATGTTCATACGGTAATTCCCGATTATGTTGAATTTTCACTTGATGCCCGTCACGAAGATCCTAAGGTAATCGAGCAGGTAGTTTCGATTATTGAAAATATGCCTAAGGAAATTGAGAAGTGCAAGACAGGTTATGAAATTGCTTGGACAAGAGATACCGTATATTATGACAAGCAGCTTGTTGATTTTGTACAGGAGTCGGTGAACGAACTTGGTTATTCTAACCAGAAGATTAATTCGGGCGCAGGTCATGACGCACAGTTTGCATCATATATGCTTCCGACAACAATGGTATTTGTTCCGTCAAAGGACGGTCATTCACATTGTGAGCCGGAGTTTACTTCTACAGAACTTTGTACAAAGGGTGCGTCGGTTCTCCTTAATGCAGTGCTTAAATGTGATGCAGCAGACTAAAACAATCGGAGGTTTCTATGGACAATTATATTATTACCATAGCCCGCAGCTTTGGCAGCGGAGGCAAAGAGATTGCCTCCCTGCTGTCAGAAAAACTTGGTATTCCGTGGTATGAAAGGCAGATACTGACGATGGCGTCACAGGCAAGCGGAATAGATGAAAGCGAGTTTGTAGAGGTTGACGAAAGATTACACGGCAGCTATCTCATAAAATCGCTTACAAAACTTCCGACAGCCAATGTTTTACGACCGGAATCAAGAGATTTTGTATCGGATTTAAATTTATACAACATTCAGGCAGAAATCATAAAAGAACTGTCGCATACGCAGTCATGTATAATTGTCGGCAAGTGTGCGGATTACATATTAAAAGAAAAATCAAATGTATTTAGCGTTTTTGTCGACGCATATTACGATGACTGCGTTTCAAAAATTCGTTCAAGAATTTATGTATCTGACGAAAGAGCAAAGGATATGAAAAAGCGTACCGACAAATATCGTACAGCGTACTATAAATACTACACAAGAGGTGAAAATTGGAAAGACCCATTAAATTACGATATGTTTCTTAACACATCAAGAGTTTCAACAAAGGCTTGTGCAGAGATAATTGCAGATGCAGTTAAGCAGAAGTTCGGAGAATAAAATCTGCGGAGGTGAAGAAAATGGCAGTAACACTTGCGTCACTGTGTGAAAAATCAGGTTATCTTTACGGTATGAGGGTAATTGCCGGAAAAGACGGAATGACAAACATCGTACAATGGGTTCATTCGGTTGAAGATACGGAGGTAAGTGATTTTCTGCACGGCGGTGAGCTGATATTTTCAACTGGCATTGCCAACAAAGGGCAGGACTGGATGCTGCCCTTTGTTAAGAATCTCATAGAAAATCAGGTCAGCGGTCTGGTTCTGAATATAGGACCTTATATAAAGAGCATACCGCAGGAAGTGATAAGTTATTGCAACGAAAAGCATTTTCCTCTCCTTGATATTCCGTGGAAAACAAGAATTGTCGATATTTCAAGAGATTTTTGTAACAGAATTATTTTAAACGAACGCAAGGAAGAAAGCATTGGCGATGCGCTCAAGAATTTTATATTTTTCCCGAATGAATATGATAAATATATTCCCGTGCTTGAGTGCAACGATTTTTCTGTCGATGCTGATTATGCAATAATCGGAATAAAAGCCGATATGGCAGATAATATTTCTACTCTGAAACCCGAAAATGCATTTGAAAGAATAATTTATTCATACAAATAGCATTGGGGCGGCTTTAAGGTAGATAATATGCTGTTTTATGTGCTAAGCAATTTTACAAATGCGGAAATCGAAAGTCTGGTTGAAAAGTTGCAGGCAGAGCAGGAGAAGTTTATGAGCGTTAATAAACTTTATATTGCGGTCAGTAAAACCGATTGTAATATAAAGTCGCTGTCAAAAGCATATCAGATTGTGCTTAAGATGCTCAAACTTTCTCAACGCAGAAATATCAGTCCGATGTTTTATGAAAAACTTGAAATCAAAAAACTCATTCTTGCCGTAGACGATAATTCGCTGCTTGAGAGCATATACAATGAAAACCTCAGGAAACTTGAGATTTACGACAGAGATAACGGAACCGATTATCTGAATTTTTTACGGTTGTATCTTAAGTATGACGGCAGTGTGCAGAAGGTGGCGGAAGAAACATTTGTGCACCGCAATACAATAAATTATCAGCTTGCTAAAATCAAAAAAATCCTCGGCAATAACCTTAAGACCTTTGAGGAACGATTTAAACTCATTTTGGCTTTTGAGATAAAAGATGTGCTGTAATTTTATAAATTATTTTGTTGTCATAAAATACAAAGCTGACATTGCAATGCAAATTAGCAATGTCAGCTTTGTTTATTTTAATTGTGATTATATATGCAATAATCTTAATACGGGAAATCCCTTCTTTAGTGCGTTCCAGAGTAATATCAGCGCCGAGCAGGCAAGAATATCAACTATTGTCATAATCCACCAACAATAGCTTATACTTTGCAGTACAGGAGTATTGCTCCAAATTTGGTTTGAATAACTGTTTACTGCGTAATTTAAAGCCATAATAATTATGGTGTTTTTGCCTAAGAATGCTAAAAATTTAAAATTATTCACATATTTATAGCAAATAAAAAGTATGGCAACAGAAACTGTAATTGACCCCAAAAATGTAAGGAAAGTGTTGTTAAGTGTATTGTTGCAGAGGTCAACTCTTGGGTTTGTTACTATGCATAATGCACCGAGAGCTATCATAGAAAATATAAAAGATATACCGTGGGTGATATTTTTCAGCAGATTTGATTCTTTGATTTTAAGTCCTATGAACATAAATGTCATACCGATTAGAGCAACATTGATGTGCCAAGGTAATTGAATATTTATAAATAAGTACAAGATATAGTCAAGTGTTACAGACAATATACAGATAACTGTCTGTACGGCTGTGTTGTTTATTTTATTGAGAAAATAAAAGCAAATACAGCAGATGAACATACAGGGCAAAAACCATAACGGAGTGCAGTTAGGCATTTTGTCTATTGCGCCCCAAGAGTAAAATATCCATTGCAAATGATTCATTGTTGAGTCAAATAATTCCTGACCTTTCAGACCTTTAATTTGTTCAATCGGTATATTTATGAGTAAATTGAAAAAAGCCAAAATAAAGTAAGGCACTATGTAAGCTTTAAATTTGGATACTGTGAATTTTTTGAAACCGAGTTCGGACCATTTTGTTTTATTATATAAAAATCCGGAAAGTATAAAGAAGAATGGCATATGAAAGCCGAAAATTGCTTTCACAAGCGGGTCAGGAGCATTTGCGTGACCTATCAGCATTAAAATAATTACAAATCCCCTTGCCACATCTATATAAGCCAATCGTTCGGTTTTGCTGTTTTCCATCATATTTCCCCACACATTTTCATATTTTTAATTTTACATAACTACTATTATACCTCTGATTTTTCGTTTTTCAAGTTTGTAATAATATTTTGGCTTTTCTGATATGATTATTGTGATAAAAAAAGAAAATATTAGTATAAATGTCTTTTAATATTAAATTATTATGATATAATTATTAAAAAATAAAGATTAATATTTTGCAAGGTGGTGCTTTTATGAAAGAAACATACGAAGAGAAAATAAACAGACGATTAGGTGTAAAGCAGAGAATCATTGCGGTTGCTTCGGGCAGAGAAAAGGCTGACCTTGTACTAAAAAACGCAATGTATCTCAATGTCTTTTCAAATGAATTTTTGCAGGGCGACATAGCCGTAGCAAACGGTCTTATAGCCGGTATCGGAGAGTATGAGGGAGAAAACGAAATCGATGTAAACGGCAAACTTGTCTTACCCGGTTTTATAGATGCACACATTCACCTTGAAAGCTCAATGGTAACTCCGAGTGAGTTTGCAAAAGCGGTTGTTTCTCACGGAACAACAACCGTTATTACCGATCCCCACGAAATAGCAAATGTAATGGGAACTGACGGTATTGAATATATGATACAAAGCTCACAGAACCTGCCTGTTGATGTGCATTTTATGTTGCCGTCCTGTGTACCTGCTACCGAGTTTGACGAGAGCGGTGCAGAGCTTGGCTACAAGGATATTGATTCGTATTTTGAACATAAAAAAGTCCTCGGTCTTGCCGAGATGATGAACTATGTCGGAGTGATAAACGGTGACAATGATGTGGTTTCAAAAATAGTTGCCTCGCAGGCTCACCATAAAAAAATAGACGGACACGCTCCCGAACTTTCGGGAAACGACCTTAACGCTTACATAGCCGCAGGTGTTTACTCTGACCACGAATGTTCAACATTTGAAAATGCACTTGAAAAGCTTAGAAAAGGTCAGTTTATTATGATAAGAGAGGGTACTGCCGCTCACAATCTAAAGGCGCTTATGCCGTTGCTGAATCAGCAATATTATGCACGCTGTATGTTTGCCACTGATGACAAACATCCGAGTGATTTGCTGTATGGAGGACATATTGATTACATAGTAAAACAGGCGCTGAAAAGCGGAGCAGACCCGATAATCACATTAAAAGCAGCAACTCACCATGCCGCAAGATATTTTGCGCTTAACAATAAGGGAGCAATTGCACCCGGTTATCTTGCCGATATGGTTGTTGTAGACAATTTGACGGATTTTAATGTGGAAACTGTTTTCAAGCGTGGCAAAGTGATTTTTGACGGTGAGGTAAAGGAGTTTGAAATCCCTGCCGCAGACGACAGGCTTATCGAAAAATGTCATAACACATTCTGCCTAAACGAAGTTATGCCAGACAGTTTTAAAGTTGACGGAAAACTCGGTCTTATCGGACTTGTCAGCGGAGAACTTCTCACGCATAATCTCGGAACAGCCGATAAAATTGATGTGGAAAACGATATTTTAAAAATTGCCTGCATTGAGCGCCATAAAAATACGAACCACATCGGTGTCGGCTATGTAAAGGGATATTCTTTAAAATCGGGAGCGGTTGCAACTTCCGTTGCGCACGACTCACATAATATTATTGCGGTAGGCTGTACCGACAGTGATATATCCGTTGCCGTTAATGCGGTCAGAAACAGCAAAGGCGGTATAGCGGTTGTCGATAACGGAAAAATTAAGGCATTGCTTGAACTCCCGGTTGCAGGACTTATGTCGGAAGAACCTTTAGAAAAGGTAAACGAAAAACTCGAAAAAGCCAAAACCGAGGCATACCGCCTCGGTGCGGACAAAGGCATAGACCCGTTTATGACGCTGTCATTTTTAAGCCTGCCTGTAATCCCGTCACTGCGAATAACCACAAAAGGTGTATTTGATGTTGAAAAATGCGAGTTTGTTGAGAAAAATAAAATTTAATTATAAATTAAACAACAGCTCTCCTGTCACGGTAATAATGATAGGGGAGCTGTATTGTGTAATATATCAGAAGTTTTTATTTACCGATAACCTCTCTGTAAAAATCTATAAATGCGTTTAGGGCAGGGGAGCGCCATTTGTTTTTGTGTATTAATAATTGAGTCCATACAGAAACATCACAATCAGCAATCGGCAGATGTTTAATATATCCGTTGCGGTATGCGTCTTCCGTAATAAAATCAGGTAGAAAGGAAATCATTTTGCTGTTTTCTATGAGTGAGCAGATTTGCAGAGGATTGCCGATTTCAAGAATCGGGAGAATTTCCAACGATTGCGTGGCAAGCTCATGATTCAGAAGTTTTCGGTAGCTCATATTGCTTTCTGTAAGCACAAAATCTTCGGAGCATATTTCTTTTAACAATAGTTCGTTTCGCTGTAAAAGCGGATGATCTGCGGCGGCTATAAAGTGGACTTCCTCTTTATGTTCGGCACAGATAATAAACTCCGAATCGTAAATATGGCTGTCCAAAGTAAATATTAAGTCAACTTCGTTTTTCCTTAGCATATCAAACATTTGCTCTGTACCGCTTTCCAATACAACCAAATGAATATCGGGAAACTGTTTGCGAAATTTCAGAAAATCATCTTTAAAATAACGATTACATACCGAACTTGACATTGCAAGTCTGATATTTCCTTTTATTATTTCGGGAGTTTTAAGTCCTTCAAGCATTTTTTCGTGAGATTCGAGTATATTTCTTGCGTGCTGCAAAACGATCAGCCCGTCCTCTGTAAGGTTTATTCTGTGATAAAACCTGTCAAAAAGAACAGTGTCAAGCTCATTTTCCAATTGCTTTATTTGTGAAGAAACCGTAGATTGTGTATAACCGAGTTTATCGGCAGCCGCTGAAAAACCCGAGTATTCGCATACGGCAACAAAAGTTTTTAATACATTGGTATCCATATTATTTATCCTTTATAAACGATATTTTCGTTATTATAACATAATATTATCAATTTTACAAATAATACAATTTTTGCTATACTATAAATTATATTGTGTTTAATTTTAAAGGAGATTTACTATAATGAAGCGTGAACAACTTGGAAGCAGACTTGGCTTTATTATGCTTTCGGCAGGGTGTGCAATCGGATGCGGAAATGTTTGGAAATTTCCGTGGATGTGCGGGCAAAACGGCGGCGGAAGTTTTATGCTGGTATATATAATTTGCTTAATTGTACTCGGTATTCCGTCTTTGATTATGGAATTTGCCGTCGGAAGAGCGGCGCAGACAAGTCCTATTCATATGTATAAAAAATTAGAAAAGCCGGGACAAAAGTGGGGCGGCTTTGGTTGGGTGTGCCTTGTGGGCAATCTTGCGCTGATGGCGTTTTACACAGTTGTGTGCGGATGGATTATCTACTATTTTGTCAATTTTCTTATAGGGAATAATGCCGACCTCGGCTTTAATTCTATGATTTCTCAGCCGTCTGTAAATGTTATTTTTCTGCTGGTTACGGTAGTTATTGCTTTTGTAATTCTTTCGTTCAATATTCAGAACGGACTTGAAAAAGTAACAAAATATATGATGTGCGCATTGCTTGTGCTGATGGTAGTTTTGGCGGTAAACAGTCTGTTGCTGAAAGGCGCAGGAGAGGGAATGTCGTTTTACCTCAAACCCGATTTTTCAAAGATTGACGGCTCGGTTATAGTGGCGGCAATGAATCAGGCATTCTTTACATTGTCAACAGGTATGGGCGGAATGGCTATTTTCGGAAGTTACATAGGCAAAGACCATTCCCTTATGGGCGAGGCTGTTAATATAATTTCTTTGGATACTCTTGTTGCCATTCTTGCAGGTGTAATAATTTTCCCTGCATGCTTTACTTATGGTGTTGAAGTAAATTCAGGCCCGAGTCTTTTATTTGACACTATGGCAACTGTGTTTAATAATATGGCAGGCGGCCGCATATGGGGAACTCTCTTTTTCCTGTTTATGGTTTTTGCGGCTTTGTCAACCGTTCTCGGTGTGTGTGAAAATATCCTTGCAATGATTAGAGATTTAACGGGTTGGTCACGCCGCAAAGGAAGTTTGATTTGCGGAATTGTTGTATTTGTCCTTGCACTTACAACGGCGCTCGGTTTTAGTGTGCTTCATTTTCAACCGTTTTCCGAAGGAACAACATGGCTTGATTTCTGGGATTTCATAGTATCTACAAATATTCTTCCGCTGGGTTCGCTTGTTCTTGCTCTTTTCTGTTGCAATAAATTCGGCTGGGGCTGGGATAACTTTATCAAAGAGGCTAACGAGGGCAAAGGACTTAAGATTAAGTCGTGGATGAAACCGATTTTTAAATATGTTGTGCCTCTGTTTATAGGATTTATTTATGTTTACGGTTTGATAACTTTCAATTGGAGATAAGCTGCGAAAAATTTACACTTTTTGTCGGTTTGACAAAAGAATAGCGTATAAATTATAATATCAAATATATCAAAGTTTATCGGTGATGATTTGATGTATAATCCGCAAATTGAAACTTTTATAAGAGCAACAGACGCAGGCAGTTTTAATAAAGCGGCGGAAGAAGCAGTTAAAACTAAAAAGCAGTTATAACCTTTAAGTATATACAGATGAACAAAAACAAGACTTCTCATGAGGTCTTGTTTTTCTTATAATATAAACAGAAAAAATATTTGGAAATGTAGCTATGAATGAGCCGCCCCCAAAAAGTTAGACTAAGAATCTAACATTATTTTTAAGACAAAAGTCAATAAATCCGTTGACTTCATTTCCTGTAATTATCGCAGAAAAAGAGAGAGTATAAAATTTAAATTTCCCCGATCTGTGTCCGTTATCTATATAAACTATGTTTTTCGGCACACTATACGATAAGTTGAGTTTTATATTGTCCTTGTATATTTCTCCGCTTTTTGCTGTGAGTGTTATTATTGTTGGTTTGGCGGATTCTTTTCTGATTTTTTTCGACCTTTTTACCGACCATATTCCCATAGGTATTACACATATAAATTCAAGCAGAAACGGTATCACAAGAATATATAAATCAAATACGCACATCAAAATAAATGTGGCAAAAATTAAAACTGCCCATGACAATGCAGGCACTGCCTGTCGAAAAGTATCTTTGCCGCTTAGAAATTGAGGTGTAACTGTTACTTGATACATTCTTTACCTTCCTGAAAATTATTGTATATTTTAATTTTTTTTGCAATAAATACATTGTACCTTATGATACAAGCTTGTTTTCTTCCGTATTATGATATTTAAAACTGTATTTTTCCTAATAGTGTTTAGATTTTTTGTTATCGTCATAGTAGTTGCCTTATATTGCGGTATGCATAAAACATTAAATGTGTGGCATTGCGGAGTTTTTATGACTTTTTAAATATATATGTTTTCATAATATTTAATTCGAGGTTAAAACACGAATGAAATTTTGCGGTGGATATGTTTCCATAAGATATACCCGAGTGCTTTTGATGGTTAAATATATAATTTTAGATTTAGAAAAAGTCAGCAAACAAGCCAAATTTTATATTGCTTGATTATTTTCTTGACATCAATACTATGGTTTCAATATGGCTCGGTTGTTCAACGAAAAACATACTCACCCCCTATTGTACACGGGAATGGCGGAACGCACCTTTTCCCTTAAAATCCAGTGGTTCGAGCCTGTGAGAACCTTGAATTGTCCTATAATTTGTATAGGCAAACAGGGTAAAGCTCTGTTCCTTAAACTTCATTTTTCATGTCATCCCTACAAACTGGAATTTATATTGCAATCATTTTTTCTTTAATTCTAGAATATTCTTCTCGATCTGCTGTATAACCCCCCTGAAATCATCATCCGTTTTTCCTGTCGGATCTTCAAGTTTCCAGTTGTCATCAAACGCTCTGCCAATAAACGGACAACCTACATCACAACCCATGGAGATGGAGATGTCTGGCTCCGGGATGCTTGATATCAGCTTAGAATACTGCTTTTTCTCCATGTCGATGCCGTAAAGCTCCTTCATGAGACGGACGGCATTCTGATTGATCTGGGGCGCAGCAAGTATGATGGAATCCTTCAGAAAATCAATGCCCGTATGATTCTGTATAATTTCTGTGAATTAGTGACTTCTCACGCTGTGGTAAAAACATCTAAAAATACCAAACACATCTATAAAATTAATTTCGCCATCACAGTAAACATATGCAGGGCATATCTCAAACACGGTGGTAACGAAACAGAGACCATGCTTCTCATACAAAAGTATCTGACACCTGTCAGGTACAATCGAAATTATCCTATCCACCTCCGTCCAAAGAGAAATAGGGATTTCATGTATCGGGTTGCATAAATCTCGTTACCATTATACTCCATTATGAGGCAGATATGCAATCTGTCTTTTTGTCATACCCCAAAAAATGATTTGAACTCATCATACACCTGCTTTCTACACATTAGTGCACCTAAAAAATACAGCATTTCTTAACTGAACAGTATTTTCAATGCATGACCGCATATGATATACTGTTTTCATCATAAAAAACCTTATCTAGGAACCGTAATAATTCTATTCAAATTTTCTTCCTGATTCACTTCACTCTGCATGTACGGTCACATCACTTTCCTTTTTTTTAGACATAAACCAATAAAATATAACACAAAATGCTAAAGCAAACACAACACCAAAAACATTTTGAATCACTCTAAGACTAACTGCTCCTTGTAGTCCATAAGTCTCTGCAGCAATGGCTAAAGCACCAAATGTGTTAAATACTGCCTGCCAGCCATATTGTGCTGAAAATCCTACACCGATTCCACCAAGAATTCCTATATATGCATAGATTGACGAAGGAAGCAGAAAATATAATACTGTAAAACATATAACACCTGCAATATTTCCGACAATCCTTTTACGGACTCTGTAGTGCATATCTTCCATAGACGGCAAAATCACGGACATGGCCGCAATACCAGCCCACATTGCACGTGGCATATTACAAAGTTCTGCAATGCAAAGGACAATCGGTACGCATAAAATCTGACATATCTGCCATTTTGTTCTGGAAGAAGTGATATCAAATTCTTGTATCAGATCTTTCAGATTACTTTTATAAGTTCTGTTTTTATGATTTCGATAAAATACGAAGCAGGTAAGTGCTGCACCTAAAGCCATTCCGACTAATCGCATCTGATAGCTTTTTCCCGTAACATCATAACCATATAGCAGCAGATACCCAAGAACCAATGTAGATTGATTAAACATGAATGGATTATGGCATCCGAACAGAATCAACACAGCCAGTGCCGCAATATTTAACAGCATTCCCAATACCGGTGAAAACTGATTTGCTAAATGCGGACATACAGTCATAATTACAAAGAACAAAGCCAAAAGCATCGTAGATTGTCCGGTGTGGATCCCCAGATCCGCATTTCTAAACACCATGAGACATAATAAGACTACTACACCTACAATGCTGTTCTCATTTCCAAATAGGATGCTGAAAATACTCACAAAGAAAAAACAAAATGCCATTGTAACAGCTATCTTCACCAGATATACCCACATATGATATAATCTTTCTTTTAGTGTTTCACTCTTTTTCAACAGGTTTTTAGAACCTGCCTGATTTAACTGCAACTCCTGATAAAATGTCATATAAATCCTCCCATCTTCTAATTTATCTTAAAACTATATAATCTCATCTTTCTGCTTTGGCAGCTCTATAACAAATCTGCATCCACCATATTCACGGTTTTCTGCTTTGATTGTTCCTCCGGCACTATCTACAATCCGTTTTACAAGTGCAAGACCTAGGCCATTTCCTTCTGCTTTATGAGATCCATCTACCTGATAGAACTTGTCAAATATTCTGGATTTTACATCATCCTCTATTCCTGGTCCTTCATCTTCCAGAATGAATTTAACAGAATCCTGTTCTTGTTTTAGAAACATCGTAATTGTCCCCTTTGAAGGGCTGAACTTAATCGCATTATCCAAAAGATTTATCCAGATATGCATAAAAAGTCCTTCATTCCCAGTATATTTAACTTCCTCCAATTCTACCTGAAAACCAATTTCTTTTTCTGTCCATTTTGTTTCCAATGAAAGAAATGCCTGGCGGATCTGTTCATCCAGACGATATTCTGTTTTTTTCATTGGTATATTCTGATTCTCTAACTTGGATAACAGCAAAATATTACCAACCAATCCGGAAAGTCTTTGGGTGTTAAATAAGATTTTTTCTACATATTTCTCTTGATCCGGAGACAGTTCTTCTCCCTGAAGCAGCATTGTATATCCTTCAATGGCATTAATCGGGGTTTTAAACTCATGAGAAACATCAGATACAAAATTCATCTGCAGCACCTCTGTTGCACGAAGTTCTTTTGTCATAACGTTAAAACTTTGATAAGATTCTCCAACTTCTGCTATACGGCTGTTCGTTTCCAAATGCTGTTCAAAATCTCCCTGAGAAACTTCCTTCATTGCTTTACTAAGTCTGGTAATTGGTTCCAGTAACTTTGCATTAATAAAGGAAGTGATCAGCCCTGCAATCAATGTATTGAAAATCAAAAGCCAGCCAAGCACAGGTATGCTGCCCGGCAGATAAAAAAAATGATTCAAAAAAGCAAATAATAAAGCAGATATGACTGTTGAAAATACAAGTGCCAGCCAGATTGCACCGGTCAGACAGGATCGGATCCGCAATCCTTTTTCTTTCTTTTGTTCCATTATTTTTTCACCACCTTGTATCCAATTCCACGCATTGTTACGATTTCAAAATCAGGGTTATCTTTAAAACGCTCTCTGATTCTTCCTATATGTACCTCTATCGTATGTGGGTCTGCCTCCGTCTCGTATCCCCATACTTCATCCATCAACTGTTGTTTTGTAAATGTTCTGCCTGGCGAAGCTGCAAGCTTATATAAAAGCAGGAATTCTTTTTTAGGCAAAACAAGACTTTCCTTATCAGTTGTAACCGTCATTGCATCATAATCAAACTCTGTTGAACCGATCACAATTTTGTGTTCATTCAGTATCTGTGCACGGCGAAGCAGTGCTCCGACTCTTAAAACCATTTCATTCACATTTACCGGTTTTACCATATAATCGTCACTTCCCGAAAGAAATCCCTGGCGCATATCATCAAAGGAACCTTTCGCAGTGATCATAAGCACCGGTATCTGATATCCTGCTGAGCGAAGTTCTGACACCAGTTCATAGCCATCCATAACCGGCATCATAATATCAGAAATGATCAGATCAATATATTCCTTATCCAATACTTCTAATGCCTGTGCTCCATCCGATGCACTTTTGACTTGATATCCATTCTTCTCAAGCACTTTTTGGAATAGCTGGCTTAATTCTTTATCATCTTCTACAATCAATATTTGAAACACGTTTTCCTTCCTCCTTATTAAAACAGATACCTTGCCCATCCAAGCAGATGCTGTACCAAAAATATTTTTCTCTGACGTTTCTTTGTTAATTCGATTGGCTCTACATGATATGGATCACGATAGGTTCCATCTTCCAATACCTGGCGGGACACTCTTTCATATCAATCCAGCTCTTCATTCCATCTACTAACAGACGAATATGTACGCCTCTGTCTGCCGCATCATGCAGTGCTCCTAAAATCAATTTTCCACTTTCATCGGATTGAAATGCAAAAGTAGAAAGAATAATTTCCTCTTTTGCATTCTTGATCAAACGCACTCTTTGTAAAAGTGCTTCTGGATTCTTTTCTATGATTACTGCCAGTTCTGTATTTTCACTTCATTCGTTCCATGACCCATTTTTTGTTTCTTTTTTGGTTGTATTGGACACTTCCGGCTGCTTTTTATATGCAACGCAGATTCCGAGCAATTCATAAAAAGCCACACATAAAAAAATTGCCAGTATAACAAGAAGGATTTTATATATTAAGGATTTTACATATTTTATACTTTTTCATTGTACATCACCTGATTCCTTTTTATTTCATACTTATACAATACAAAGTCAATCTCAATTTAACCTCAACAAAATTTATTTTTATTCTAATATATGAAGGAGCTTTTCTTACTCCGTTGTATTAATCACTATTTTATTTCTTCCATAAGCTGTCGGATTTTTCTCAATGTACACTGTGTAACTGCCAGGTCATCTTCTTGTATATTCGATATGATTTTTTCATAAGCTTCTATCATTTTTTCTTTCTGACAATTACTTAATTCAATTGCCTTGTTCGTCAAAACCAGGTATGTTCTTTCTTTTTTTTCATCTAATTTCCAGATAATATATCCTTTATTTTCAAGACTTTTTACCATCTTAGATGTTTCTGGAATCGATAATTTCATGTATTCTGCCACTTCTGAAAGATATACTCTTTCATGACAGTCTGATTTTTCAACACATTCCTTTATACTATAAAGGAACAAATAATCTGTTCTTTCAATAAATTCAAATATGCTTTCAACATTGACGCTCTTTAAAAAAAACTCCTCTGCACTGGTTCCTGCTCCCATATTATCGTTCCTCTCTTTCTATATATTCTTTTTTGCTGACTAGACTCTTATATGCCGGTCGAATGATCTTATCTGTAGTTATCAATTCTTCCAGGCGATGTGCACTCCAACCAGCAATTCTTGCTATCGCAAATAATGGCGTGTACAATTCTCTTGGAATATTCAACATATCATACACAAAACCACTATAGAAATCTATATTAGGACTTACTCCTTTGAATATCTGACGCTGCTTTGCAATCAACTTAGGTGCAATCTTCTCAATATTGTTATAAAGGGCCATATCTTTCTCACGTCCTTTATCCCTTGCGAGTTGTTCTACAAAGCCTTTGAACACCCTTTCTCTCGGATCTGAAATAGAATACACAGCATGTCCCATTCCATAAATAAGTCCTTTCTGATCAAACGCCTCTTTCTTCAAAATCTTACTCAGATATGATGTAATTTCCTCTTCGTCTTCATAATCTTTCACATGACTTTTAATATCATCCATCATATTCATTACCATCAGATTTGCACCGCCATGTTTTTTCCCTTTTAAGGATGACATTGCTGCTGAAATAACAGAATAAGTATCTGAACCTGAAGATGTTACTACCCGTGTAGTAAATGTAGAATTGTTACCACCACCATGTTCCATATGTAACAATAATGCTATATCCAGTACTCTTGCTTCCAGTTCTGTGAATTTTGTATCTGGTCTTAATAGGCGCAGGAAATTTTCAGCAATAGATAAATCTTTTTCAGGTCTATGAATATACATACTTTCGTTTTTTTCATAATGACAATAAGCATGGTATGCATATACTGCTAACATAGGAAATACTGCGATCAACTGCATACTCTGCCTTAGCACATTCGGAATTTCAAGACTTTCTTTCTCCTTATCGTAAGAGCCCAATGTAAGAATACTTCGAGTCATAGAACCCATAATATCTGATGTAGGTGCTTTCATAATGACATCTCTGGTAAAGTTAGTCGGTAGTTCCATACAATCAGATAGTCTTCCCTGAAATTCCATTAACTGTGTATCAGTTGGCAATTCTCCGAATAAAAGAAGATATGCTCCTTCTTCAAAGACAAACCTTTTTCCTTTACCTCCTGTTACTAAATCTTTTATATTATAACCACGATAAGATAACTCGCCATCACATGGGCTCTTTACTCCATCACGATATTCAAAAGCTTTTATATCAGAAATATTTGTAAGCCCCGTCAACACACCTTGGCCTTTTTCATCTCGTAAGCCTCTTTTTACACCATACTCTGAATACAGATTCTTACTAATGCTATCATTTTGTTCGCAAAAAATTGCTTGCTGTTTCATATAATTTTCCAAATTGCTCATTTGAATCGCTCCTTTCATTCTGTTACGAACTTACATACTATACTCAGATATTCTTGTTTCCAGAGTATTCAGCATTGTCTGTTCTTTTTCTTATTCTT
Organism: Ruminococcoides bili; assembly: GCF_040093295.1. Taxonomy (NCBI): domain Bacteria; kingdom Bacillati; phylum Bacillota; class Clostridia; order Eubacteriales; family Oscillospiraceae; genus Ruminococcoides; species Ruminococcoides bili. The sequence goes on along the minus strand of NZ_JBBNJY010000013.1, from coordinate 14,573 downwards.
ATTCATTAGCAATACAATACAATGGAAAACTCAATTTAACCTCAACAAGGTTTGTTTTTTTCATCCATGCAAAATCTTCTTTGTACAACAGACTGTTAGATATAGCAAAAACGGCCTTCCAAAAACAGTTAACTTCTAAATCAACTGTTTTTTAAAATGTCGTTTCATCAGACTCTTATAGCAATCCAGCAAATAATCTCATAAATAATTGTCCCAGTCGCAAATATGCACTTCGTTCGGTTTGATATTGGTCTGTCACATCACGACATTCTCCCATCGTTCTTATCAGATCATTTTTTATTTCCACAACTGCCTGACGACTTACAAAAACTTTTTCTGCAAGCTCATCCTGCGACATTCCCTTTTGAGTACGAAGTTCAAGTATAACCTGTTTTGTATCCACTATGCAGTACCTTCCTTACACCTTTATTATAGTCTCACGCATTATCTCAAACAAGCAACTCGCAGTTGCTGTCCTTATTACTTGGCTTTTTCGTTCACGGCTACCCAAATTTCACAACGATAGTTTGGGGCGGTTGTATCCGCAGACGGATAAACTTCAAACTCCACGCCCTTGGCATATTCATGCTGCGAGCTTTGCGGGAAGATTCTGCCGTTTCTTGACATCGTATGCTTTGGAGTGTTAGATTTCCTGTCCTTTGTTTTCTTTTTCCTGCATACCCTCATCGGCTTGTGCAATCATCTGTCTGTACTGTTCTTTTACACTTTCCGGTGCAAGTATCTGTACCTTGCCATTAAAGCCAAACACCCAACCGAAAAAGGTTGGACTAGCTGATACTTCAGTCTGTACTCTGAAAGACGTAATATCATACGCAAGGTTGTCACATCTTCTCCGAAGCGGTCAACCATTGTTTTCATCAGGGTGTTATCACACCGTAAATCTTCAAGAACTTTCTCGCCTGAGAACATAGAGAACACTTCTTTTGTAAAATTCTCTTCTCAAAGGGCAAGTTGGCAAACTGGAAGTTGTATCATCATTTATCTTTATCTTTTTTTGAAAAAATAAGACTGCCAGATATACCAAAAGATATACCCAGACATATTCCGATTCCAATTCCAGCCATGCTATTTAAGACATTTATAAAAACAACGCTCCAAAGTATTGCTGCGATTATTCCAATAGTGACTCCTATAATTATCCTTTTGTTGTTCATCAGCTTTATCCTCCATAAATTCCGATTTATCTAATTTCTATTAACATCTATTTCACTGTTCATGAACCCCTCAAAACGGTCGAATTGCAGGATTGCCTGTCAGCTTTTTGTTCTATAAAATTCTCTCCAAACACACTGACATCTAATCCACTCACTCAATTTGCATTATCTAATCCGAGGCTACAACCTGAACGAAATTTTGTGTTGGATATGTTTCCGCAAGATACAGCCAAGCATTTGCAGCAGTTGTGCGTATAATTTAAACTGCTGCAAAAGTCAGCAAACAAGCCGCATTATAGATTGTTTGATTATTTCCTTGACATCAATACTATGGTTTCAATATGGCTCGGTTGTTCAACGAAAAACATACTCACCCCCTATTGTACACGGGAATGGCGGAACGCACCTTTTCCCTTGAAATCCAGTGGTTCGAGCCTGTGATAACCTTGAATTGCTCTATCATTTGTATAGGCAAACAGGGAAAGCTCTGTTCCTTAAACTTCATTTTTCATGTCATCCCTACAAACTGGAATTTAGCACTTCCATACCATTGTAAATTCCTTTTCTCCCGTATTATCATCTACACATTCAGATTGGATACTAAATTCTTCTCGCAGATAAAATTGAATTGCTCTCTCATTTTTTTGATAAACGTTCAATTTTAGAGTGGACTTGATTTTCTTTACCTGATCCAATAACTGTTTTCCGGTTCCCTTTGACTGTGCTACATCTTTTATAAAGATTCCTTCAATATAGTCGTTATTTAATCCAATAAATCCATCTATCTGATTTGCATTGTCAACTTCATGCACATATATTTCTGCAAGTGGAATCATTTCTTTTACCATATCAAAGTTGCTTTTCCAGTAATCTTGAGATATAAAACTATGTGCCTGAATATTCGTATTCAACCATATTTGCATTACTGAATCTATATCACAAGCAACGTATTTCCTAATCATTTCATTGTCTCCTCAAATTCCGATTTATCTTTCTACTCAACTACACGCCAACTTCTTTAAAATATTAACATAATATTTAAGCTCATTCAAGGAACTCAAATAAACACACAAGTGGAATACCTCAAATTAAGTTTGGAAAAAGCTGATTAATGCTAAGCATTCGTTTCGCCGTTTTGAGCAACGCTCGAAAATATGTCACTGAGAGGACTGTGAACAAACGACAGAAACGATTTATTCAGCGTTTCCTTTGTTTATATGAAATTGCAATATAACTGCATATAGAAATCAGGAAACTTATACAGTACAAAACAACCGCTCCAAAACTAAACAATATTTCTCCCAAATAAGTTAGTCCTGGCATAAATCCATATCCAGGAAGATTATTAAAGTAAATCATCAGTCCTATGGATATAAGCAGCGGAATTAGTTCTGACGAAAACAATATCCGCCAAAGTTTTTTTGTTTTCTTGCGAATGGTTATCACAAATAATATTATTTGAAATGTAAAAATTACTATATATGTAATCAGTAAGAACAGTGCCATTACTATTTTCCTCCGTAAATTCCGATTTGTCAATTTCATTAAATATGAAATTTGTCTCTCTATCGTGGATTCAGATATGTAATCGGATTCTGTGCCGACTGATTCATCTTCAGTCTGGCTATCGACTTTCCAATGTAGAATGTTTCATTCTCATCCAACGGAAATTCCTGCTCATATCTTTCATCCACGAAGAACACTCTGTTTTTAGTGCCTTTTCCAATATAGAAAATTTGCTTACTGCGTGGATCTATGAGTCCATACACATAATGATCTCCGAGTGAAAGAAGACTCTTCTCTGAAAATCTATCCATTCGTTTCTCCTAGTGTGCTGTCTGCATTCCCTTATTTGTATCCAAATCAAAGCCAACCTGCCAAAACAGCACAGCCTGACCAATACGCACAAACCACACCGTTAAGCCACCTATCCCGATTTACTCCTCTTTTCTTGACATCAAGACTACGGTCTCGATGTGCGCTGTATGTGGGAACATATCTACGGGTTGGATTTTTTGAATTTTATATGTGCTGTTCTTATCTATGTATGCCAAATCTCTTGATAGGGTTTCGGGGTTGCAGGAGATGTATACTACTGTTTTTGGCGACATTTTTATAAGGGAAGAGAGGAATTTTTCGTCACTGCCTGCTCTCGGCGGATCCATAAATACTACATCGGGCTTTTCGCTTTCTTCTGCGACTGCCTCCATAAATTCGCCTGCATCGCCCTGATAAAATCTTATATTCTTCAAATTGTTTGCTCTTGCGTTCTGCACCGCATCCTTGACTGCGTCTTTGTTAAGTTCAACGCCTATAACTTCGCCTGCACCGTGCTTTGCGGCAACAATTCCGATTGTGCCGATTCCGCAGTAGGTGTCAAGCACTGTTTCTTTGCCTTTCAGATTTGCAAATTCAATTGCCTTGTTGTAAAGCACCTCGGTCTGCACAGGGTTAATCTGATAAAAACTCTTTGGTGAAATTCTGAATTTACATCCGCACAAAATATCTTCAATGTATCCTTTGCCGTACAGTACCTTTTGCACATCGCCGAGTACAAGGTTTGTTCTGTACGGATTTATATTTTGAACAACTGTTTTGATTTCGGGAAACTGTTTGGTAATCGCTTTTACGAAATTATTTTTTGACGGAAAAACAGGAGTGCCTGTTACTAAAACAAGCATTACTTCGTTTGTTGCAAAGCCTCTTTTTACAAGTATATGTCTTAAAAAACCTCTCTGCTTGTCCTCGTCATAGGTTGTGAGCTTGAAAGATTTAAGCATTTTTCGTACGGCAACTATGATTTTATCTGCCGTTACATCTTCTGTCATACATTCGTCAATGCCGACGATGTGGTGAGTTCCCGATTGGTAGACACCCGAAATTATTTTACCGTTTTTATCTGTCCTGAACGCTGCCTGAACCTTGTTGCGGTAATGATAGGGTGTGTTCATACCGATTATTTTATCTGCCTTGCAAAATTTTGAGAGCAGTTTTTCAACTTTTTTCTGTTTAAAGCTAAGTTGTTCGGCGTAGGTGAGATTCTGCAACTGACATCCGCCGCATTTTTTATATACGGGGCAGCTGCCTCTTTTTATGTTTTCTTTTGTATTGCTCATAATTATTCTCCGTATCAATATCTGAAAAGAGCCAAGGCTTTGGGTGCTTGGCTCTTTATTTTGTATGTATTATTCTTCTTTTTCTTTTTCGTCTGTTGTTTTTTCTTCGCTTGTACTTTCGTCAACAAGTCTTTTTACAACAACACGAATAATTCTCTGATTTGCCACTTCCATAATCGTAAAGCGGAAACCGCCTGCCTCTACGCTTTCACGCTTATTCGGAATACTGCCTGCATTTTCAAGAATGTATCCGCCGACGGTTATGCTGTCACTGTCAATGTAATCTTCGTCAAGGTCGAACAGTGCAAGCATATCGTCAAGCTCAAGGTCGCCGTTTACAAGAAATTCATTCTTGCCGATTTTGTAGTAGTTGTGCTCAATTTCTTCGTCCTCGTCCCATATATCGCCGACGATTTCTTCAAGCAGATCTTCCATTGTGAGAATACCGAGAGTTCCGCCGTATTCGTCGGTAACGATTGCAAGGTGAACTTTTATTCTCTTGAAAGTGCTGAGAATTTTTGAAAGAGGTTGAGTTCTGAATACAAAGTACGGCGGCTGCATTATGTCACGCACATCCGGTGCGATGCCGTCCGCAAGTTTTTCGAGATAATCTCTTGTGTGAAGTACGCCGACAATGTTGTCAACGGTATCTTTATATACAGGAATTCTTGAATATCTGTTTTCAATAATTAAATTTTTAATTTTCTCCGGCGAATCGTCCACGCTTATGAATGTAACATCAACTCGAGGTGTGATAACTTCTTCGGCGGTTTTTTCGTCAAAGTCAAGTGCAAGGCGAACCATCTCGCTTTCGCTTTCTTCAAGCACGCCTTCTTCTTCAATGCTTTCTACTATATATTTAAGCTCATTTTCGGTAACGCTCGGTGCATCCTCTGTTCCGCCTGCAATCTTAAGGGCAAGGCTTTTGAATTGTACAAGGATAAACACAAGCGGGGTTAAAATGAACATCAAGAACTTTATTATGCCTGCTGTTTTAAGAGAAAAGCTGTCGCAATTTTCTTTCGCCAAACATTTAGGAAGCACCTCACCGAATGTGAGTACAAGCAAAGTAGTTGCACCCGTTGCAATAGCTGAACCGTAGTCGCCGAAAAGAGCCATACACAATACCGTTGCAAGTGATGAACAGCTAAGATTTACTACATTGTTGCAGATAAGAATGGTGGTAAGTGCTTTGTCAAAATTTTCAATAACAAAAAGAGCGGTTGTTGCTTTTTTGTCGCCGTCTTCGGACTTCTTTTGAATACGGATTTTGTTTACAAAAGAAAATGCCGTTTCCGTTGCGGAAAAGAACGATGACAATGCAATAAGTACGAAAATTACTATCGCCATTACTATGTTTGATGCCAATTAAATTCACTCCAAAAACATTATTACTTTTATACTACTATAATTCTTTTATATCATTATTGTTTTTAAGAAAAAAGAGCAAAAAGATTGAAATATATTGCTATAAATGCTATAATATTTAATTGCCAAATACATTATTAACGCATTTTTGGAAAAAATATTTTTCGGAGGTGCATTAATATGGCACAAAAAGCAAAAGAAAAGAATACCACAGCAAAAAAATCGGGTAAGTCAAGGGTTGATAATACAGTAAAAAATCCGAACGAACAGCCCGAAAAAAAGTCGCTTGAAAAAGACAGTCCCATTGACGAACAGCATACGGATCAGGTAGAAGAAACAGGTTCGGTGCTAACTACGCATAAAGACAGCGTAATTCATTGCCTGACAATTATAGGACAGATTGAGGGACATTACATTCTTCCGCAACAGAATAAAACGACCAAGTATGAGCATGTTATTCCATTGCTTGTATCTATTGAAGAGGACGAAAGAATAGACGGACTGCTTATTTTAATAAATACGGTCGGCGGAGATGTAGAGGCAGGTCTTGCCATTGCTGAGGTTATTTCGGGAATGAAAAAGCCCACGGTTTCAATTGTGCTCGGCGGAGGACATTCCATAGGCATACCGCTTGCCGTTGCGGCAGACAAGAGTTTTATTGCACCGAGTGCGTCTATGACGGTGCATCCTGTGCGAACTACGGGACTGACGCTCGGCGTTCCGCAGACTTTTGAGTATTTTCAGCGTATGCAGGACAGAATTACAACCTTTGTTGCGGAAAATTCCGATATTTCAAAAGAACGGTACAATGAGCTTGTTCTCAACACGGGCGAACTTGTAATGGACATCGGAACGATTCTTGAGGGGGAAGAGGCTGTCAGTGAAGGCCTTATTGACGAGGTCGGCACGGTTTCGGATGCAATTGACTGCCTGTACACAATGATAAAACGCAATAAGACCCGTAAAAAACGTGGCAGATAATTTTATTTTTTACAGTAACCGCATATAAATAAATTAAATGCGGTTATATGGGCGGTCAAAAGTCGCCCTTACATATTTTATGGTTAAAGGAGTACATATTATGTCAATTATTGATGCAATCATTCAGGGCATCGTGCAGGGCTTAACAGAGTTTTTGCCTGTATCGAGCAGCGGACATCTTTCTATTACACAGCATATTTTGGGCGCAACGGAAAATAACCTTTTCTTTAATGTTATGCTCCATGTGGGAACACTTGTAGCGGTAGTTGCTTTTTACCATAAGCTTATATGGAGTCTTATCAAGGAATTTTTCTCACTTGTTAAAGATGTATTTACAGGTAAATTTAAATGGAAAGAGATGAATTACGAAAGAAATCTTATTATGATGCTCATTATAGGACTTCTTCCGCTTTTCCTGTTATTTCTGCCTATTCCGGGCACGGATATGAAAATTAAAGATCTTGCCGATGTTCTTACAGGCGAAAGATACTTGATTGTGGTTTCGATTTCTTTGATGATTACAAGTATTTTGCTTACTGTCGGTATTATCTGCAACAAGAGGACTATCGGTTCAAACGCAGGTTTTAAGCATTTAAAAAATGTAAAGCACAGCGAAAATTCGGCAGGCAAAGAGAGCTTTAATGTTCTTGACGCTGTATGCGTAGGTCTTATGCAGTTTGTTGCTGCAATTTTCCCCGGTATTTCCCGTTCGGGTTCAACTCTTGCAGTCGGTGAGATGAGAGGCATAAACAAGCAGAAAGCGCTTGACTACACATTTGTTCTCGGTGTTCCGTCAATACTTGCGGCAGCTCTTCTTGAGGGTGTTGACGCAATAAAAAGTCCGGAGGGCATATCAATTGACCCTGTGGTAATTATAGTTGGTATGGTAGTTTCTGCAATTGTAGGCTACTTTGCAATTCTTATTTTCAAATGGTTCTTAAAGACCGACAAAATGATAATTTTCGTAGTATATACTGCACTTGTAGGTATAGTATTCCTTGTTATTTCCTGCATTGAAATGAACACAGGAGCAAATGTCTTTACCGGTGCAATGATTCAATAATGCTTTTAGCGGAGGTAGTATAAATTGGCAACCCAGAAAAAGACAACCAAAAAGAAAGCTTCAGGTAAATCAACCTCCTCAAAAGCAAAAAGCACTAAAAAAAGTCAACCGATACCTGAATCACAACCTTTGCTGACACCAAGGATAAGAGCAATTATCCTTGGTGCTTTATCACTGTTTTTTGTAATTTTAATATTTGTTCAGAGCGTAAATTTATGGAGTACGGTTCGTTCCGCACTTTTTGGAGTATTTGGCTTTGCAACATTTCTTGTTCCCGTCTTTCTTATGTATATGGCAATTATTACGGACAAGGAAAAGCAAATACAGCATTTTAAAAGTAAGGTAGCACTCTGCATACTTATTGTTTTGCTGATAGGAGCATTGATTTATGTTGCAACAGGCACTCCTCATTCGGAAAAAGGTTATCTTGCCTGTGCAGGCGAACTTTATCTCGATATTTTCAAAAGTGAATCTTACTTTACATTCGGCGCCGGTTTTATCGGAGGATTGCTTGGTTATCCTATGGCATCGTTAATCGGAAATGTTCCGACGGTATTGATTTGTATTCTTGTATTGCTTGCCGTTATTTTCGGCATTACAAATCTTTCAATCAATGATATTGCAGAAGCTGCCGCATCAAAGGTTGAGCAAGGTGTTACATATGTAAAGCACAAGAGCGAAGAAAAAGCAAGGGTAAGGCGTGAGTACATTGCCGAGCGTGAGGCGGAAGAGGCACAGCGTGAGATGTTTATTGCAGGAGGAGAGAATGACAAAACCATAGTTTCTCCTCAAAAGAAAAAACGCAGAGGCAAGAGGAGCGGCATTGATATTCCTCTTGATGAAAACACTCACGATGATAACAAAACAAAGCTTAACAGAAAACTTGAGGTTGACTGCGACTACAAAGCAGATGTTAAAGATGCGTCAAAAGTTGCAGATGAAGTTGAAGAGCCGCAGTTTTACAAAAGTCCCGAAAAGGAAGTATACGGTGAAGAATACGAAGATGAAATAATACAGAATGAACATAACGAAAATGAAAATGTTTCTGACGATTTGATGGACATAATCAACAGAGCAAGCAAAAACTTTGATGAAAAGAATCATAAAGCAGAAACAGAACCCGAGCCGGTTCCGTCATACGAAGAGAACAGACATAACGAAGAAAACAGCTTTGAAGAAGAACTTGAAAATGCAAGCTATTCTCCTGTTGAAATCAGAGAAAAAGAAGAAAAGCCCGAGTATCATTTTCCGCCTATTCAGCTGTTAAGTCTTTCAGAAAACAATAACGATAAAAATGCTGCGGAAGAAATGCATAACAATGCGAAAAAACTCATTGATACGCTTGACAGCTTTAATGTAAAAGCATCTATAGTAAATATTTGCCGTGGTCCGTCTGTTACAAGATATGAACTTTCACCTGCTCCGGGTGTAAAGATAAGCAAGATTACAAACCTTTCAGACGATATTGCACTTAACCTTGCCGCAAACGGAGTAAGAATCGAAGCTCCTATTCCGGGCAAAGCCGCAGTCGGTATTGAAGTACCAAACAAGGTTGTAAGTATGGTTACTATGCGTGAGTTGATTGACTCTGATGAATTCAGAAGAGGAAAGAGTAAACTTACCTGCGTACTCGGTAAAGATATTTCGGGTGAAATTGTGGTTACCGACCTGTCAAAACTTACTCACTTGCTTATTGCAGGTACAACGGGTTCGGGTAAATCTGTTTGTGTAAACTCAATTCTTATGAGTATCCTTTACAAAGCTACACCCGACGAAGTAAAACTTTTGCTTGTTGACCCAAAAATGGTTGAATTTACAAAGTACAGAAGTATTCCGCATTTGCTTATTCCTGTAGTAACCGACGCTAAGAAAGCGGCGGGTGCGCTTGGATGGGCGGTTTCCGAAATGGAGCAGAGATATAAGATTCTTTCGGAATACTACTGTAAAAATATTGACGCATACAATGAGCTTATAGAAGAAAATCTTAAGTATATGGCAGAAAATCCGCCTGTAGAAAATGAAGACGGCGAGCTTGTTCAGCCTGTACTTGAGAGAAACGGTTTACCCGTACCAAAGGAAAAAATGCCGAGAATTGTAATTGCAATTGATGAGCTTGCCGACCTTATGATGGCAGCTCCGAGTGAGGTGGAAGAGTACATTGCCCGACTTGCTCAAAAAGCAAGAGCCGCAGGTATGCATTTGCTTGTTGCAACGCAACGACCTACGGTAAATGTAATTACAGGTCTTATCAAGGCAAATATTCCAAGCCGTATTGCGCTTAAAGTAAGTTCAAATATTGATTCAAGAACTATCCTTGATTTCAGCGGTGCGGAAAAACTCATAGGCAGAGGTGATATGCTTTTCCTGCCTGTAGGTGCGCCAAAACCAATGCGTGTGCAGGGTTGTTATGCTTCCGATGAGGAAATTGAGGGTGTAACAAATTATATTAAAAAATCTTCTTCCGCTCAATATAATGCGGAGATTGAAGAAAAAATCAAGAGAATTGCCGCAGAAGAAATTACTCAGGGTAAAAAAGGCGATGACAGAGGCGGCGATGATATTGAAATTGACTCAAAAATGGAAGACGCAATTAAATGCGTAATTGAAGCAGGACAGGCATCTACTTCACTTCTTCAGCGCAGGCTCAAGGTAGGCTATGCAAGAGCCGGCAGAATGATAGACGATATGGAGCAGATGGGTGTTGTAGGCCCTCATCAGGGTTCAAAACCGAGAGATGTACTTATGACCTATAATGAATGGCTTGAACACCGTAATATTATGGGCAGTGACGATGAATAAATTATATAGGTGATATTATGGCATTTTTACCGATGAATATAAAAGAGGTTAAAGCCCGTGGATGGGACGAAGTTGACTTTGTATATGTAATGGGCGACAGTTATGTTGACCACCCGTCTTTTGGTGCTGCCATAATTACAAGAGTGCTTGAGGACTGTGGCTATAAGGTTGCAGTCCTTTCTCAGCCTGATTGGAAAAATGATGCCGATTTTTTACAGTTTGGCAAACCGAGGCTCGGATTTTTTGTTACGGCAGGCAATATAGACAGTATGGTTGCACATTATACCGTTGCAAAGCGTAAGCGAAGTGATGATGCTTATACGGCAGGCGGTAAAAACGGCAAGCGTCCTGACAGAGCTGTAACTGTTTATTCAAATATAATCCGCAGACTTTATCCCGATTCGGTAATAATTATCGGCGGACTTGAAGCCTCGCTAAGAAGATTTGCTCATTATGATTATTGGAAAAACACCGTAATGCCGTCTGTACTTTTTGACAGTAAAGCAGATATTATTTCTTACGGAATGGGCGAGCTGCAAACTATTGAAATGGCAAAGCGCTTGTCGGAGGGTTATCCCGTAGAGGCTTTGTATGACATCCGTGGTATTTGCTACGCTGTAAAGACAAGCGATTATGTTCCGAAAACCGTTGTGGAACTGCCGAGTTACGAAAGAGTTTGTGAGAGCAAAAAGGACTATGCAATTGCTGCCAGAAAAGAGCTCGAAGAGGCAGATGCGGTAAGAGGCAAAACTCTTATTCAGCGCCACGGCAACTTTATTTTAATTCAGAATCCGCCTATGCAGCCGCTTGACACAAAACAGCTTGATTATGTGTATTCGTTACCGTATGAAAGATGGTATCCGCAGTGTTACGAAAAACTTGGCGGTGTACCGGGTATTCAGGAGGTACTTTTCTCAATTACGCATAACCGTGGTTGCTTTGGCGCTTGTAATTTCTGTTCGCTTGCGTTTCATCAGGGAAGAGCGGTAACGGTAAGAAGTAAACAGAGCGTTATTGACGAGGCAAAGTCTTTTCTTAACGATAAGAGATTTAAAGGATATATAAGTGATGTGGGCGGCCCTACAGCCAACTTCCGTCTGCCGTCCTGCGAAAAACAGAAAAAGGCGGGACTTTGTAAAAGAAGAAAGTGTCTTGCTCCGACTCCTTGCCCTAATATGCAGGTGTCGCATACGGAGTATCTTGATATTTTGCGAGAATTGAGAAAACTTGACGGCATTAAAAAAGTATTTATTCGCAGCGGTATTCGTTTTGATTATCTTATGGAAGATCAGAGTGACGAATTTTTTGAAGAGCTTGTAAAGTATCATATAAGCGGTCAGTTAAGAGTTGCGCCGGAGCATTGTTCGGCTGCAGTTCTTGACAGAATGGGTAAACCGCACATAGAAACTTATAAAAAGTTTTGCGATAAATTCTATAAACTGACAGGTCGTATGAGTAAAGACCAATACATAGTGCCGTACCTTATGAGTTCGCATCCGGGTTCTACTTTGAAGGATGCGGTGGAACTTGCGCTGTTCTGTAAGAGGGAGAATATACATCCAAAGCAGGTGCAGGACTTTTATCCGACTCCGGGTACAATTTCAACCTGTATGTTTTATACAGGCATAGACCCTTATACAATGAAAGAGGTTTATGTACCGAAAACCGAGGAAGAAAAGTCAATGCAAAGAGCACTTTTGCAATACTTTATTCCCGAAAACAAACAGAAAGTAATTAAAGCACTTATAAAAGCAGGCAGAAAAGATTTGATAGGTTATGATTCAAAATGTCTTGTTCAGCCAATGAGTAATCAAAATAATTATAAGGGAAATAATAAAGGTCAGAAATCTTCTTACAATTCAAATAAAAACAATTCCCGTAACAGAAACGGAAAACAGACAAAAGATAAGTTTGCAAAATACAGAAGAAAAAAGAAATAAATTAACTGTAAATGCAAACCGTCAAAGCCCTGTTCTTATATGTAAGTTTAGGTATTGACCTATTGTAAATTTTGATTTATAATTAACAAATGAAAACAAAATCAGAAAGGATTTTATAATAAAATGGGAGTTTATGAGGAATTAGTAGCCAGAGGTCTTATCGCTCAGGTTACAGATGAAGAAGAAATCAAAGAGCTTGTCAACAATGGTAAAGCTGTATTTTATATCGGTTTTGACCCTACTGCTGACAGCTTACATGTAGGTCACTTTATGGCACTTTGTCTTATGAAACGCTTACAGATGGCAGGCAACAAGCCGATTGCTCTTATCGGCGGCGGTACAGCTATGATCGGTGACCCGTCAGGCAGAACAGATATGCGCCAGATGATGACTACCGAAACTATTCAGCACAATGTTGATTGCTTTAAAAAGCAGATGGAGCGTTTCATTGATTTTTCAGACGGCAAGGCACTTATGGTAAACAATGCTGATTGGCTGCTTGACCTTAACTATGTTGATGTTTTGCGTGAGGTTGGCGCTTGTTTCTCGGTAAATAATATGCTCAGAGCAGAGTGCTACAAGCAGAGAATGGAAAAGGGACTAAGTTTCCTTGAGTTTAACTATATGATTATGCAGAGCTACGATTTCTATGCTCTCTATAAGAAGTACGGTTGTAATATGCAGTTCGGCGGTGACGACCAGTGGAGCAATATGCTCGGCGGTACAGAGCTTATCAGAAGAAAACTCGGTAAGGACGCATACGCTATGACTATTAATCTTCTCCTTAATTCCGAGGGTAAGAAGATGGGCAAAACCCAGTCCGGCGCTGTATGGCTTTCAGCCGAAAAGACAAGTCCTTATGATTTTTACCAGTATTGGAGAAATGTAGCCGACGAAGATGTAATCAAGTGCTTAAAGATGCTTACATTTTTACCGCTTGAGCAGATTGATGAGCTTGCTAAACTTGAGGGCAGTAATCTTAACAAGGCTAAGGAGATTCTTGCATATGAGGTAACAAATCTTATTCACGGCAAGGAAGAGGCAGACAAGGCACAGGAGGCTGCAAGAGCATTGTTTGGCAGCGGTGCAAATACAGACAATATGCCTTCTACAGAGCTTACGGACGCTGACTTTACAGATGACGGTATCGCAATTCTTGATCTTCTTACAAAGTGTGCGCTTATTCCGTCAAAGGGTGAGGGCAGACGCCTTATTCAGCAGGGCGGTGTTGCCGTTGATGATGAAAAGGTAACAGATGTATATGCAAATGTTCCTAAGTCTGCTTTTGAAAAAGGCTATGTTGTAATTAAAAAAGGCAAAAAGAAATTCCATAAGGCTGTTTTATAATTCAGTTTATTAACTCAATCAAAAAAATTTTCCCACTATTATTAGTGGGAACGTGTTTGTCCTGCATTATTCTGTATTTTTGCGGTTATGGCAACTGCTAAAAATATCTTAACAGAGGAGTTTAGGAAATGAAAAAGTTTTTTGGCGAGTTTAAAACCTTTATTATGAGAGGCAATGTGCTTGACCTTGCAGTCGGTGTTATTATCGGTGCTGCTTTTCAGGCAATTGTAACTTCACTTACTTCGGATATCATTTCACCGATTCTCGGTTTGTTCGGCGGAATGAATTTTGACCAGTATGCGCTTACAATAGGCGATGTTTCGATTGGATACGGTAAGTTCTTAACTGCGGTTATTAACTTTATTATAATGGCATTTGTCATTTTCCTTATTGTTAAATTAGTAAATAAGATTATGGCAATCGGCAAAAAGCCCGAAGAACCGGCAGAACCCACAACAAAGATTTGCCCGTTCTGTCAGAGCGAAATTTCAATCAAGGCTACAAAATGCCCACACTGTACAAGCGATATTCCTGCAGAAACAGAAACTAAGGAATAACTTTAATACATAACTGTAACTAAAAGCTCCCGATACAAAAATCGGGAGCTTTTGTGTTGATTTATAATTTTTGCTTAGCGGAATAAATTTAAAAAACAATTATAAAAGTTTGTCAACCTTTGAAAAGGTCGTGGGTGTGGGCTTTGCCCATGTTAATATTGCTCTTGACCCATTGTTAATTTTCGGAATCGGATTTTTCCCCGAATTGGGCATTGCCGGTGCAGCTA
>NZ_JBBNJY010000012.1:0-58582 GCF_040093295.1 Ruminococcoides bili | reverse complement strand
GTATGCCATTGAAGATATTTTCAACTTTTTTAAAATTTCATTCTTACTAAAACTTAATCTATCAAAAAAATAGGGACTGTTGCAAATTTCACTCATTTGCGACAGCCCCTTATTTTGTAAAAGACAAAGGAGAAAAAATGAAGGAAAACAGTTTTTATTTAATTGATAACACTTATATTAAATTAATCAATAATTTGGGCGGTAAATACGGTGACAGTAAACAGCGTCCAATTTATTGTTGTATTAATGATAAAAATATTAACGGATTATTTTGGGCTATACCAACAAGTGATATTTCTCACAGAACTCAAAATCAAATTGCCAAGTATAATAACTACATACAACTACCAAAAAATGATATTCGTTCTGCGTATTATCACCAATAAACCGGCACTATATAGAATTAGTAACTGCTTTCCTATCACAGATAAATATATTGCTAAAGCATACATTTCGCAAGGCAATCCCCTTTGCTTAAAAAATAAACAAGAAATTGAAACTATACATAAAAAATTACTGCGTATTCTGTCTTATGAAGGTCGTTTTCCAAATAGACTTGAACAACACATAACCGATATAAAGAATTATCTTATAAATGAATTACAATTACAGAATATACTTCTACCTAATCAAATACAATCACCACAAAATTTAAATAATTTTAATCAAAACATATAAATAAGTGTCCCACGGTGGGACACTTGCAGTAAAAAACCTTCTGCCAAAATCAGCAGAAGGATTTTATTATATCTCTTGTATAAATCCATTTGTAGGAACGGATGGTATTTGATTAGGTAAAATAGGCTGTTAATTTTGCAAGCTTGATCTATATAATTTTTACAAATTATCACCTATATTTTTGTCTAACACTAATAAATTAAATTCTCGCCCATTTAAAAAAATATAGCAAAAAACATCTTTACCACATGTAATTAATTCTAATTTATCTCCAATATTAGTATAATATCTATTCGTTTTCATTGCATTATTTGTTGCAGGGCTCCCTACTATATTTCTATTTCAACCACGCTATAACTTCATCAAAATTGTTTACATATAACTTCTCGAAACTCTTACCATTTTCATCAGACAGAAAGTCCAAAAACTCACTCATATCTTTACGGAATATCTGCCCTATTATTGTTAAATCCACGGAAGCTTTACTAACCGCCTCAAGATCATTGATTTCTCTCATTCTCTTTTTTAAATTATCATAGCGTCTCTTCCAATAATCTACATATTCCAATCGTTCTTCTGGTCCTTTATAAATAGCTGGTCCTATCTTTTCTGGTGCATCCTCACCATAATATTTTCGTTCTTTTTCACTCAGCACAACAAATAATAGCCTGTCTTTATAATGACGGTCCTTAATAATCTCTCCAACTTCATACATACATGCCTGACGTCTCAAATATGTATCACTAACAACAGTCAATACAAAGTCATGATCCTGTATCGTGTTCATAAATGCCATAAAACTGTCTTTGTACTGCAACTCTGTATATCTAGATATCTTAATCCTATCTTTCAGCCTTTCCTTTATTTTATCTTCAATAATATCCACAATTGGTGCATCACACTCCGTATAAGAGATAAATAATGTTATAGGCTCATCATTCTGATTGACAACCTTTTCCTCAACATCATTGTTTTCATATACAAAGCACTTTCCTTCCAGCCAAATCTTTTTGTCACTTTGCGCAACTTCAATAGCAAATATATCAGCACCACCTACCGATACAAAGCCATAATTCATGGATATTTCATTATCTAGCTGAGCTTTTACCATTTCTATTACACCAGCCACATTAAAAGTTTTTTGACACCCAACCTTCTTCATGCATCCATTTTGTTTTTCAACTCCAAGGAATATGTATCCTCCAGTATTATTGGCCAGACCACAAATATATTTTGCAAGCTCTGTCGGACGAAGCTCCAAAGCTCTGCATATCACATTATCCAGCACATTATTCTCAACTATATAGGATACTCTATCCTCATTAACACTCATATTTATCACATTCCTTTCAATGGTATTCTGTTAAGACCAGTAAGTTTAATCATTTTACCGAAAGTAATCTTTTGTGGTTCCTTTTTTCCATCTTCTACCCAAAGTTCCCAGTCCATAGAATAGTCTAAAATATCCATTTCTGTTCGGTAATAAATTCTGACTTCTCCACCATCGGATGGTCTCGCCAAAACATATATCTGCTTTCCATTCTTTTTAACAACATATATTGTGTCCGCAATCTTCTGTTTATCCGAAAGATCATATTCTTCCTGCTTATCTAGAAATGAAAGTATATTTTTCTGTGCTCTATCTAGAATTTTCTTTACATACTCATATGTGCTTATTTCATGCTTAGATTTTCTAATGAATCGGCTTGCAAAATCAGCATTAGAAAAAGCTCTATCTAATGCTTCTTTTGAATCAATTCCATATTGCAACAGAACTTCCTCCGTGACAGCTTCCTTTGACAAAGCCGTATCGACCACAGCACCCTTAGTGCCTTGCATGATAATTGCTTCCAACTGTTCAGGGGAATCAATATCATACTTACTCATTATATTTGTAAATGTTTCTGCCTGCCTAATATTATTGGCTATATCGTCATCATCATACAAATAATGTTTATTTGCATAAATAATTGGCAAAATATCTTCTGCTTCACTTTGATTATCCTTTATCCAAAGTAAAAGTTTATTAAAAGCACTACGTATTTCCGGTTCCTTTGTATTTCTATTCTCTTGCACAAATTTGGTAATGTAACCGGCTATATCCTTATTTGTTTTCTGACGATTTTCCGGAAGTTCCAAATATATATCTTTCATCAACAAATCTTCTCTAATATCATGCCCTGCAATACAAGCTATATCCTTTAAAGTTTCATCCATTTCATTATCAAGAAAAATATTTTCTTTAATTGTAAAATTACCATTCTGATTTGGAAGTATTGGTTTTGTGCTCTTATCAATTAGGTTATCCCATCCCTGCTTGACTACAAATTCTATAAAACCAGTCAAATACTCATCCGCCTCTTCCTTGGAAGTATCCATATATTCTGTAAATCCTTCCAAAGAGTTACATTTGCTTATTCTATCCGCAACCATTGTTGTCATATATTTTAAAGATTCACGTAACAATTTCTCTGATATCGCTTTAACCTCATGCAACTCCAACCCCAATTTCAATATGCTGTTCACATAATGACATATCTTTTTCTGTGAATCTATATCAGCAAAAGAATCGTTATACATAAAAGTTATTTTTTGATAAACCGTTTCTTTTTCTTCTTTTCCCCCCTGTTCTAACTGCGTTTCAATCAGTTCCAGAATTTGACCATTATTAATCTTCCCGCAACAAAACCATTTCCTACGTTCAAACTCCAAATGTAATAGCCTTGCTTTTATATCATTTCCTAAATCCGTTAGAATCTCTTTATATTCTTCCAGAATGTCAATGTCATAATACAAACTATCAACACAGCAGAATTTTTCTCTTTGATTTGGCAGGATATTCAGCTGTTTATGTTGTACAAATGTCTGCCATTTTTCATTTTCATCTATAATTTCATAATATTTATTTAACCAGTCCCTCCAATCAATATGATCCAATTTGGTCACTAATGTATCTACATTTTCGAAATTACTCACTTGTTCCGATAATGTTTCAAATGTATAACTGTTGCATCCTGACCATAAGGACTGATACCACTCATGCAAATCTTCTTTCTGTGGAATCATATCTGGAGTCATATAACTTAATAATGTCCATATTTTTTCACGTGTAGCTACATTTCTATCGGAAATAATATACAACAACTCTTTCTTATTCCAACTGTCAAGCAATGCTTTCATATCTCCACATGCGTTGCGAATAATAGGCGTATGTAATATTACATCTTTATACTTATCAATTATTTCGTCCAACCATTTTTCGTCATACCACTCTTTCTTACTATAAGCATTCACTTTGGTAATATTATAAATGCCATCACACTTTTTCTTTGCTACATATTCCAACAGATGCTCATATAATCCACATGCCTTTTCTATAATACTCCGATTGGCTTCTATTTCTTCATCAATTCTCGCCGTATTTTTACATGTCAAAAACACCCCATCTCTTGGTTCTGTGGGATTAAAATCTGGAGAACTAATTAAAACTGGAAAAGGGAAATCCTCTGTTCCAATCAAAGGGAAATCACAAAACAATTTGGATTGATTCTCAGAAAATGGAAGAATCTTCATATTATCATCCATATGCTCCAATGCTATATAAATAGAAACATTGTCCTCTGTCATTCCTAATACATATTTATTACAACAATGACCTTGCTGCTCCACTTCAATTTCAGATACAGTTGCATTTTCTAATCCACATTTCACTTCTCTCTTATACCGAAACTTCTCTCCAGTATTTTCAACAGTAATTTCCTCAATATCAGGAAGCATAGCAAGAACATATGCTGCTGATACTCTCAAACTCTCCAATCCATCTCGTGCCGTCTTCATCCCGTACTCGTCTAGCTCATACCCGAATACAGTATTATATTCGTCCTCATCAAAATCTAAGGAATCAACAGGTGTACAACTTTCCAAATCACTAACAGCCTTCTCCATAGCAGCTATAATTTCATTTTTTTCCTTTCCTGTGCGGTCTAAAGAAATAGTAAACTTAGAATGTTCGCCACCAATTTCTAGAAGTCCGGAAATATTAACTACTTCTGATAACAGATGTGTAGTAATAAATCCCGTTCCAAACTTTCCGCTTTTTCTCTCACTACCATCATTACGATCCTTAGAAGAAGCCTGATTAATAAGCGATAATATGTTATCCATTGAAAAAGCCTTACCATTGTGTCGAAAAAACACTTTTCTCTGCATTTCATCATAATTAATACTTATTTTCACTTTTCCCGTGGAGTTACAAACATCTTTTGCATTCTGGCATAATTCCCACACCCATCTTTTCGCACTATTCTCATTATTGCTGTAACGCAGCTTCTGCAAGAGCTGTAAGATTCTGTTCGCCGCACCAATTCTCAAAGAATTATTGTCTGCGGCTTGTATATTCATATCAAATTGTTGCTTATTCATCTGTATCTTCCCCCATTCTTTTTATCAAATTTCTTTAATAATTATTTTAGTATATTAACATGTGTTTTTATATAATCAGCCACATCATCTATTTTCGGATAAATCTTTACATTATTTATTCCCATTTTTCCAGTTCATTTAGTAACTCAGTTTTTATCAATAGTGCGAATGTAATTGTAATATTTTTATTATCCAACTTTAAGCATAAATTTGATAATGTATTATAATTTGTACAACTATATGTTTTATCAAGCACTCCAAAATTTAATTTAGATTATCAATAATTTTTCTATTCTTAATTTTTTAAAAGCGCAAACAGTAATATCTCTTATATCAGCTTATTAATACCTCCATCTGTCCCACGGTGGGACACTTAATTAAATAGTAAAACTAAATTTCACTATATTTTCTATTATATATTGACATTTTTCTCTTTAAATGGTAAAATGTGAGTGCAAATAAAATAAGCCCCTCAGCTTATCAGTGACTGCAATCATTGATAAGCGTGCGCCCCGAGTATGACCGTACTCAGAACTTGAGAAGCTAAACAAGCGTATTGTTCTATTTTATGCGCTTTTAGATACTTTGTCAAGACCTGTACTATTTATCCGGTGGTGCAGGTCTTACTTTTTTGCAAATAAAAGTTAATAAAGGACAGATAGGGGTATTTCTTTCCACTGCGGAATCGGTGTGCAACCACCTATCCCTTTGTGTAGTTACCTCGTGGTTGTTATCGGCTTGAACTGATGTTAGCTAATGCGACAATCCAACGAGAGGAAGCGACTATCTGAAACCTATTACTGTTAAATAAACAGCAAAGCGATTTAAGTAGTTTTGCTTAACTATTTAAATCACTTTACTTTTGGCTGGGCTGGCGGGATTCGAACCCACGGGTGACGGAGTCAAAGTCCGTTGCCTTACCGCTTGGCGACAGCCCACCGTTTAAACCCAACTTGTGGTTTTTAAATCAAAAGCCGCACAAAAGTAAAATGTGCGGCTTTATGGTGACCCATCGGAGATTCGAACTCCGGACACCTTGATTAAAAGTCAAGTGCTCTGCCAACTGAGCTAATGAGTCAAATGGGGTGGAATGACGGATTCGAACCGTCGGTCTCCAGTGCCACAAACTGGCGCGTTAACCAACTACGCTAATCCCACCATGTGGCGCGGCAAAAGGGACTCGAACCCCTGACCTACTGCTTAGAAGGCAGTTGCTCTATCCAGCTGAGCTATTGCCGCAT
Source organism: Ruminococcoides bili (assembly GCF_040093295.1). Lineage (NCBI taxonomy): Bacteria > Bacillati > Bacillota > Clostridia > Eubacteriales > Oscillospiraceae > Ruminococcoides > Ruminococcoides bili. The sequence continues at coordinate 52,241 of NZ_JBBNJY010000012.1, read as the reverse complement.
ACTTAACTTAAAAATTTGTTTTTCCCTTAAGTCAGCTTCATTATTATACATCAGCAAACTCCATTTGTCAACACTTTTTTTAATTTTTTATAATTATTTTCCTGTTTTAATTTGATGATGAAGTTAATGATATTGGCATTTTAACACATTGCAGATAATAATGTCAATATCGCTTGGTATTAATATAGAAGAAATGTTGTTATCAATTAAGTTATCTTAATCAGTCCCTTTATTATGAACCATTCTTTGCGCAAGTGCAATGTTTCTGTATTCGGGTTCGTGACTTACTTCTCTTATAAGTTTAATAAAAGGAGGAAGTTTGTAAGGCTGATCTTCTGACAGCAATTCTATCTCAAGCGTTGCTCTGTCATTCCAAAACGGATATACATCAAGTTCAAAATATTCGTCATCATACACTATGCAATATCTGTCCTTTGAAATAATACCCGTTATACATTCTTTTCTTGAAAGATAATTATTGTATTCGGCTTGTGTCAAATAAGATTCTTTTTCTATCCTTTTCAAATCATTAATCTTGATTTTTACCGTTTTAATATATACTGCGTCTTTGCCGTAACCACGCTTCCGTATTCTGAACATACCTTCCTCGGGAGTGTTTAAATATGCCTGAGTAATCGCAACCTTTCTGCAAGCAGTCATATTATTAAGATAATCAATATCAGGGTATTCTATCAAAAACTTACGCTCAATTTCAAGAGTTTCCGGAACACCGATGAACCCTAATACTTCTTTAAGCAAATCATCGAGCCTTTTATTAAAATCACTGTTATTTGGTATAACTCGCAGGTGTGATGTGCCTGTCCATATAGAAAGTAATTTTTCGTCAAGTTCCTTGGCGAGCTTTACATCTTCTTTTCTGACAGAATTGCAGTTTTTAATGTAAGTGTTTTCATCTGTACAAGCAACACTTTTTAAATGAAATACAGCATCATACGAATTTCTTAATACATCTTCATTTTTATTACTTATTGAAATATATTTTTTAAATTCGGCATCGGTAACATATGCTTTGCTGTCAAGCAATCCTCTGTCAAATAAAATTACAGCCTTTTCCCCATTGTATGCCTTAGCTTTCTCTTCGAGAGAATTTTCTTCTTTTAATTGAGTTTCAAAAAGTTGTTTATGGAACTCATATACACCAAGTTTTTGCGGAGTAATGCCGTTGCTCAATAAATTACTTGCAATTTCTTCTAATATAAAAACTTTTATATTTAACTTTTCAAGTTCATCTTTCAAAAAATTCAAAGCAGTTGTTTTACCGCCACATGGACCGCCTGTCAAAACTATTTTAATTACCTCAGCCATAAATTCACCTCATTTAATTTATTATAACCTTTGAAATATTTATTATTATTCTGTATTTGAAAAAAGGCGATTGCAAAATTAATCTACAATCGCCTTTTTAATATTACTTACTTCGTTTTTTACCGAAAATTATTGTTCCTGCAAAACCTGCTGCACATAAACCGACAAGCACACCTAAGAAAGTGAGATTATCACCTGTTTTTAAGGTAATAGGCTCAACATACTGTGTTTTATAAACCGTTTTTTCCTGAACAACGGTTTTAACTGTAGGAGTCGGCTGTACAGTTGTCGGTTGCGGTTGTGGCTCTGTTCCTGCTATTTTATCAAACAAATAAACATAAACAACATCTTCAATTCCGGATACAATTTCAGTTGGTTCAATATCCCACTTGCCTTTTTCATAACCGTAATTTGCTGTCATACCTGTTGGAATATTGATTTTGGCAGTACCGTTGACATTCCACTTACCCTCTTTATCAAGCAAAGTTACATAGTAAGAAATATCATTTACACTCTTATCTTTCCAAGTACCGTTTACTACTTTAAAGGTAATTTTCTTTTGATATTTATCGGGGATTCCGTCAGGCTTTTCTCCGTCGCCTATCTTATCTACTTCCCATATTGCTGTGAAAATATAGGCTACATCGTCTTTGCCTTTCTGCTTATCCCAACCCATAAATACATAATTTGTTCTTGTCGGGTCTTCGAGTTTTATATTCTTTTCAAGAACGAATATTGCTACATCATCACCCGAATAGGTTTTGTTATCGTGAACCCATACACCACCGTTCGGCTTTACCTGTATTTTCTTTCCGTACTCTACTACCTGTGTAGCAGGTGTTGGTTTATCGTTTTCGTTTGGTTCTTTGTAATCAACTTTCGGGTCGGTTTTCTTTGTAAAAGTATAAGTGTAAGTTTCCGCATTTGTTCCATTTACAGGCGACTTTGGCTCAATATCCCACTTGCCGTTTTCATAACCGTAATCTGCTGTCATACCTGTTGGAATATTGATTTTGGCAGTACCGTTGACATTCCACTTACCCTCTTTGTCAAGCAAAGTTACATAGTATGAAATATCATTTGCACTCTTATCTTCCCAAGTACCGTTTTCAACTTTAAAGGTAATTTTCTTTTGATATTTATCGGGGATTCCGTCAGGTTTCTCTCCGTCACCTATCTTATCTACTTCCCATATTGCTGTGAAGATATAGGCTACATCGTCTTTGCCTTTCTGCTTATCCCAACCCATAAATACATAATTTGTTCTCGTTGGATCTTCGAGTTTTATATTCTTTTCAAGAACAAATATTGCGACATCATCACCCGAATAAGTCTTGTTATCGTGAACCCATACACCGCCGTTCGGCTTTACCTGTATTTTCTTTCCGTACTCTACTACCTGTGTAGCAGGTGTTGGTTTATCGTTTTTGTTTGGTTCTTTGTAATCAACTTTCTGGTCGGTTTTCTTTGTAAAAGTATAAGTGTAAGTTTCCGCATTTGTTCCATTTACAGGCGACTTTGGTTCAACATCCCACTTGCCGTTTTCATAACCGTAATTTGCTGTCATACCTGTTGGAATATTAATTCTTGCAGTACCGTTGACATTCCACTTACCCTCTTTGTCAAGCAAAGTTACATAGTATGAAATATCATTTACACTCTTATCTTCCCAAGTACCGTTTACTACTTTAAAAGTAATCTTCTTTTGATATTTATCGGGTATTCCGTCAGGCTTTTCTCCGTTGCCTATCTTATCTACTTCCCATATTGCTGTGAAGATATAGGCTACATCGTCTTTGCCTTTCTGCTTATCCCAACCCATAAATACATAATTTGTTCTCGTTGGGTCTTCGAGTTTTATATTCTTTTCAAGAACAAATGTTGCTACATCATCACCCGAATAGGTTTTGTTATCGTGAACCCATACACCGCCGTTCGGCTTTACCTGTATTTTCTTTCCGTACTCTACTACCTGTGTAGCAGGTGTTGGTTTATCGTTTTCGTTTGGTTCTTTGAAATCAACTTTCGGGTCGGTTTTCTTTGTAAAAGTATAAGTGTAAGTTTCCTCATTTGTTCCCTTTACAGGCGACTTTGGCTCAATATCCCACTTACCGTTTTCATAACCGTAATTTGCTGTCATACCTGTTGGAATATTGATTCTTGCAGTACCGTTGACATTCCACTTACCCTCTTTGTCAAGCAAAGTTACATAGTAAGAAATATCATTTGCACTCTTATCTTTCCAAGTACCGTTTACTACTTTAAAGGTAATTTTCTTTTGATATTTATCGGGGATTCCGTCAGGCTTTTCTCCGTCGCCTATCTTATCTACTTCCCATATTGCTGTCAATTCATATTTTCTGTCAATTGAATCTGTAATTTGTTGGCTGTTGCTATAAGTGCTTTCACCGCACTTCCAGCCGTCAAATACATACTCATACTTAGTTGGTTTATTATCAACTGTTTTTACGAATTCACCCTCACGGTAAACAAATTTTGTATCGCCGTTGAGTGTACCACCATCAAGATTATAAACTATAGAGTAATATTTTATCTCTATGCTGTTATCATCACTGTCAACGGTAAGAACCGCATTATCAATCTGCTTATAATCATTACCGTCTTTTAAAAATACTTTATAATTGCCTTTAGCAAGTTCTGCAATATAACCGTTATCACCGCTCTGCAAGACAATGTAATCACTGTCAGACTTTACGGCAACCTCGTACGGTTTACCGAATATGCTTTCGGTATCCGCTACAGTATCATCAAGTTTGAAAACCACACTTGATGTATAGCAGTCCTTTGTTGTGTCTTTTACATAGGCGTATGCAGTTTTAGTTGTACCGTTCTCGTCAATATAACTGCCCCGTACCTCTATGGTATATTCAGTAGAGGGAGTAAGACTGCTAAAAGTTATTTTGCCGTCAATCACTTCACCCTTAACACCCTCAAGATAGTATTCACATCTGTCATCAAGATTTGTAAGAGTGAGTGTTGTTGCAGTTGTGGAAGTGTTAGGTTTTTTAAATACTATTACGGTTGTAGTCGAACTGTTTTCCGAGTTTTTATGGAATTTGCAATTTCTCTTTTGAAGATTAATTTTAATTACACCTTCACCGGCTTTTAAACCTGTTATTGAGTAACCGCTTTCTGACTTGCTTAAACTTATGCAATTGCTGCCGGAAATTATTGTTCCCTGACTTACATAACAGGCAGGACATACAACATGAACAACCGAGCTTTGACCTAAGAGATTAAGAATATCAACGCTCTCACCCTCAAACACACCAAACACTGCGTTTGCCATATCTTTTGACAGGTCATAATTTTTGAAATCGTCATCATACGACGCTGTCGCAATGATATTTCCGTCAGAATCCTTTACTGTTACGGAAATGCCGCCTTTTAATTTTTCAGCGTTAACAGATGCACCGTAAACTGCCGCATAAGCAAAGCCTTTGTGCGAATAGCTGCGGTTATAAGATCTGCCGCTCATATTATCAGATGCGAACAAGCCTTTATCCGAATTATAAATTTCAATTTCGCTTTTTGTGCCACGCACCACAGCCATATCGTGCTTGTCAAATACATACAGATAAGTGCCAAGCTTATTTTTCCATTCGTAAGTCAGCTCTTGGGGATTACCGTCGTAATTGCTTACTTTTGCCATTAAAAGCTCACTTGAACGAAGATCTTTACTGTCGCCCCTCATAAATCCGACAATTTCTACTGTCGGATTTGCACCGTCAAGCGCAAGTACGGCCGAGGGAACACCCACCGCACCCAAAATTGTTGCTGCCAATATAAAGCAGAAAACTCTCTGCAATGCTGACAACAACGTTTTTTTGTGTTTTTTTAACATTGCCATATATTACCTCCATGCAAATGATTATATGCAGAAGACAGGCAAATAATACACGGCAAAATAAAAAGGGAAAGCTAAACTTCCCCTTGTCCTAAAAAATTCCGTATTTAGTTTTTAATCGCTGCAATTTACTTCCGATTGGTTTTGTAAGCAGCAACAGGAATATTACATTTGAAACCATATAAACAACGGTAAACGGTGCTGCGGTTGTAATGCTTGCCACAAATCTTGCTATATTAAATGTGCCGTCAGCCCAGAGAGTTGTCCATACATCCATTATAAAAGAAAATACTATGCCCGATAGAGCGCCGTAAATAATAAGCAACACATTACTCTCAACAAGTTTTTTAGCAAGCAAGCCCGCCAAAAATCCGATAAGTCCCCACGCAAGCATTTGAAACGGAGTCCATGGTCCTTGTCCAAAATAGAAATTTGAAACCACAGCAGAAAAAGATCCTGTAATAAAACCTGCTTCACTGCCAAGATAAATAGCGGTAATAATTACAATTGCAGTAACGGGCTTAAAAAACGGAATGGGAGCAAATACAAACCTGCCCGCTACTGACAATGCCGTCATAACAGCTATTATAACAATTCGGCGTGCATCGTTTTTACCTTTTTCAAAAGAAATAAAAAACGGAATACAGGCAACCACCGACAAAACAAGCGATATAAAGGCATATTTGCGGTCGCCGAAGAAAAACACTCCGCAAAGTACAATAAGCGGCGCAACCACAAAAACACATAAGTATTTTATTATCTTTTTAGCAGTCATTTTACTCCTCCTTAACAGCGGAAATCAACTCTTCCGTTGTTATAATGCCGTCTTTTATACCTCGTGAAATTTTATTTGCAGAAGTCGTATAAAATCGTTTTCCGCAATAAAATTCGTGCGGTTCAAGTCTTTTTGAAAGAGTACCGTTAAAAAGCATTGCGCATACGGTGGAAACTTCAGCCGAAAAATCAAGGTCATGTGTAACAAGTAATATTGTAATTTGGTGGTCGGAAAGTTCTTTTAAAGTTTTTGCAAGTTCTGCTTTTGAAAAACTGTCACAACCCTTTGTCGGTTCGTCAAGCAATAATATTTTCGGTTCGAGAAGTAAAAGTTTTACAAAACCTGCACGCTGAATTTCACCTCCGCTAAGGTCATACGGATGGTGATTTAAAAGACGGTGTACATTAAACTTTTCTGACAATTTATTTATTTTTTCCAAATCCCCGCTCACGCTTTTAAAGTCTTCAAGCAAGCTGTCTTTAACAAATAACAATTGTGGATTTTGAGGCATAGTAGCTGTTTTTTCATTTAGTTTTACCTTGCCTCTGTACGGCTTAAGCCTTGCTCCTATTACGGAAAGCAAAGTTGATTTTCCGCTGCCGTTTGCACCGACAACCGAAAAAATTTCTCCTCTGTTTACCGATAAATTAAGACCGAGGAGCACATCATCAGACTTTTTATCATATCTGAAATATACATTTTTAACCGATAATATTTCATCGTCGGAATTATTATTCTGCAATGTATGTTCTGTAAAAGAATTATTTTTGCTATATTTTGCAAAAAGTTCTCTGCCTTCTTTGACCGTAACGGGGCATTGCGATTTACAGTCCGTTACGGAATAAAGCCGTGCAGGCACGGGCAAGGCGAGCATCATAGGATGATTTTTTGAAATTTTGCTAAGAGCATTGCAAGTATCTTTAGGTGCGGTATCGGTAATTATTTTTCCTTGCTCCATAACAATAATTCTGTCCGCAACGGGAAACAGTTTTTCAAGTCTGTGTTCGGTAATAATTACAGTGATACCCAAGTCTTTATTAAGCTTGTCAAGAATTGTAAAAAAGTTTTCTGCCGATACAGGGTCAAGCTGACTTGCGGGTTCGTCAAGAATTAATACATCAGGCTCGGCAACAGATGCCGCCGCAAGATTAAGAATTTGCATCTGACCGCCAGAAAGTGAGTTTGTCTTTTGTTCTATTATTTTTGAAAGTCCAAAGTAAGTAGCCGTTTCACTTATTTTAATATTTATTTCTTCACTCGACATTCCCATATTCTCAAGCGTAAAGGCAAGTTCATGGAGTACGGTATCGGTTACTGTTTGATTTTCGGGATTTTGCGAAACATAGCCAATTTTAAAAGCCGTATCTTCTTCACTGCATTTTTCAATATTTTCGGAACAGAAAAATATTTCTCCCGTTTTTGTGCCGTGAGGAGCTGCCTGCGGCTTTAAAAGTCTTAGCAGTGTTGTTTTTCCGCAGCCGGACTGACCGCAGATAACACAAAACTCTCCCCTTTTCACAGTGAAATTCACATTATCCAAAGCCTTTTCCTGCATCTGCGGATAAGTAAAACTTAAATTTTTGACAGAGAAAATTTCCATACAAGCTCCTCCTTTAACTCAATGATAAACGGCATAAATGACAGTACACCGAAAGCCGACATTCCGATTACGGATAATATTGTAATATCACACATCTCGATATGCGGATATATAAGAAAATCAAGTTGACCTGTCGCTAAAGCAAACAGCACTGTAGTCAACATTCCCAGAGAAAGTACAGTAAAAACCGTATCTGCTTTTGTAAAAGGAAAGCGGCAGTAAAAACTGCGCTTTTTAACTCCGTATCCTCTTGCGCTCATTGAATCGGCAGTTTGAACCGAACCCTCAAGCATTACGGAAACCGAAGCAGAAAATGCACCTATGTATTGTTTAAATTTATTTTTACCGCAAAAATCGGATTGAGCCGCCAATGTGCGCTTAAACACAAGAATAAATTTAGGCACAAAATGAAGTACCATCGAAAACAATAATGCAAGTCTTGGTAAAAATCTTCCGAAAATATATATAAGTTTTTCGGAATCAAACACGCTGTTGAATACCGAAAACCAAAGTATCACGCTCAAAAGCATCAGTCCGAGCACCGCACCGTAAACTATAGCCTCAAGCGTAATAGGAATATCATTTATAAATATAAGCGGTGTTACTCCCTTGTGTGAGAAAAGCGGATTGGTTATTGTTACAAGTAAAAAAATCAGCACATAACCAAAAAAGGATTTTAAAAATAATTTAAAACCCTTTTGTAATACAGAATAAGCCGCCGCTCCGAAAAGCGACAGCAGTAAAATTATATAATTCCATGTAAACATTGATACCAACAGCACAGATACAAAATATATAAGCTGAGCCAGCGGATTAAAGGAATTAAATCTTAGCATTATTCTTCTCCTGTAAATTCGTTTCCGATATCTGCACCCAAATCGCAGGTATATAAGAATTTAATTGTATCTCCGTCATGCAAATCATAAGAATTGCAGCCTACCGACGGAAAAACATCATTTACGCAGTATTCCCAACCCGAAAGCTGACCGCAAGAAAATTCATAAAGATTTGCGATACCCTCAATATAAATATCCGCGTCCGTTCCCTCGTATTCATATTGAATTTTATTCTGACGGCAGGCTTCACTAAGCGCATCATATGCGGTAGCATTTTCGTCAAGAGTAATCTTTGTAGGCTTGAGAATTACGCCGTCACTCGGAACATAGCTTTCAAGACCGCTTTCAAGCTGATCCATATTATTTAAAATGGTTGAGCAGTTGATTGAAAAAGTAACCTCCATTCCCTCTTTTTGAGATGAAGAGGAATAGTAGTCATCGGGAGTCTGAACCGAACAGCCGCATAGCACGGCAGTAATTATCAATACAAGTAATAAAAGTTTTAATTTCATTATTTGTCACCTTTTCTTTTGCCGAATAATCTGAACGGCTCACCGTCTTTTTTCAGCACTGTTAATCTTATAATTAAAAGCACAGCCGCTACTGCCACAAGTCCGATAAGAGAAACATAGAAAATAAAATTATTGTCGTCATCCGAATTTGCCGCCGCTACGGAATCCGGAGTAGATGCAAGCGTAAAAGGCTCATAATTGTCATCTGCCAAAGCCATTACCTGATCATCATAATTTTCCGCATTATTGGATTCGGGCTTTACAGTTGTTTCCTGCTGTCCTTCGTCAACTTGCGAATTATGTTTTTCTGTAATATCACCTGTATTTACAGAATTATTTTTATTGTTGCTGTCTATATTAACCTCAGAACTGTCTGTGTTTGAATTTTCAGTGTTCTGTCGGGAATTTTCGCTATTAGAATTATTTTTCTTTGTATCGTCAAATTCAAAAATCTCGGTATTGCCCTTTGACATATATTTATATAAATCAACAAGTGAGTTTAATGCCTGATAACACGCAATATTATTCGATTTTCCGTTTTCAATATGAGAAAAACCGCCGTCAGAATTTTTGAAAGTCATGAGATTGTCAACAAGAGTGTTGCCGTTTTTAATAAATCTTGAATCCGACTGCACATCTATATCGAGTGCAACAAGCGCAGAAATAACTTGGGAAACACTCTCGGAATTTACTGTGCCGAAAGAAGAATATCCGCCTTTTTCATTTTGTTTTTTAGATAAAACATCAAGTGCTCTGTCAATAGATTCTTTTACCGTACTGTCAGATTTATAAGGAGCAAGTGCCTGTAAGCACATTGCGGTAACATCGGTATCGGCAGACTTTCCCATAAGTGTAAAACCACCGTCCGAAAGCTGTAAGCCTATAATTTTTTTAATAAAATATTCTCTGTCATATTTTGCTTCACTCGGAACTTTTGCATTTGCACAGTCGAGTGACAGCAAGGCATAAACATATGCATTTATGCCTTGCTTGTTCACATTTTCACTGTTATAAACTCCGTCACTGAGCAAATTTTTGCCGTTGATATTTTCAGGATTAAGTCCGCAGGCATAAAGTGCAAGTGAGGTACGCTGAAAATCTGTAGCTTTGCTTTTTGATTTATATAACTTTTCGGCAGATTTTATCATAGAACTTTGTACAGCAGTTACATCTGTACCGTATTTTGACAAAGAAATAATATACCACTGTGTTTCAGAATTATCTGTGGTTTCAGAAAGTTTTTGTACAAACGAAGCTGTATCGTCAGCCTTTAAAATTGCCGATTTATACGAGATAATTCCGTCTATAGTTTTTGAAATATCTTCTTTTGTGTAGTTTTCAGCCGCATTTACTGTTACCGATAAAGATAACATTACTGCGCATATAAGTAAAGCTGTCAGTTTTTTCAGCATAATTATCATTCCTTATTAGAATTATTCTGTTTCACCCGAAAGAATTGTCTGAAGTGCTGTAACATCATTTACATCAACTTTTCCGTCTTTGTTTACATCAGCAATTCTTACTTGTTCTTCGCTAATATTGTTATAATTGCTAAGGTATGTCTGAATAGCTGTAACATCGTTAATGTCTACCTTACTGTCAAGGTTTACATCATTGACAATCTTTGTATCTACAAATACTGTGTAGTCATCTGCGTAACGAAGAACTGCAGGAGCACCGCTGTAACCGTACTTTTCTACCTGTAAGCTGTGAGGACCGAATGTAAGCTGATCCTTATCAATTACAACTACACCGTTATAATCTGTTGTGTATTCTTTGCCGTCAAAATATACTGTCATATTATCAATCGGAAGAACAGCGTCACCGAATGTAGCCTTTGCTGTAAATGTAATTTTACCCTCGCTCGTAAGCAATGAAGTATCTGCAATCGGGAGGTAGCATGGATACTCACCGTAATAAAGAACTACTGTATCATTATTATTAAGTGTATAATCGCTTACTCCTACATTAGGAACTACGCTGTTTACAGCATAATACCAGCCGTCCCAGCCGCCGAATGAACCTGCTGCAATGCCGTTTACCTCTGAAATATAGCCTGCATCTGCACCTACTACTTCGATATTATCAGAAACTTCGTCTGCATATGAGATAAGCTGACCGACATTGCTGTCCTTTGCAATTTCAAATGTGTCTTTAAGGTAGCAAGCCTCCGGACCTTCAATTCTGAGATTTACATTAATTGTGTTTTCTCTTGCAATATTAACTGTAAAGTCGTCAGCATAACGAAGTACGGCAGGAGCACCGTTTGAATTTTTCTTTTCAACCTGAACACTGTGCTCACCTGATGTAAAATCAGCCTTGCTAAGTGAAATTGTACCGTTTTCATCTGTTGTATAAGTATGACCGTCAAAAGTAACTGTCATATCTGCAATAGCAACTGTGCTTACGGTCGGATTCCAGTCGCTGTCATATGTAGTTGACTCTGCATTAAAACTGATTTTGCCGTCACTGTTTAATGCCGAAGTGTCAATCTGCGGAAGAAGACAAGGAAAATCACCGTAATAAAGAACAACTGTATCATTGTCGCTAAGTGTGTAATCACCTACGCCAACATTTGGTGAAACTGAATTTACAATATACTGCCAGCCGTCCCAGCCGCCGAATTTGCCTGCTGTTTCGCCGTTTACATCTGTTATGTAATTATTTTCGGCGCCTGTTACCGTAACATCATCAGAAAGCTTGTCTGCATACTGAATTAAGTCAGCTGCCGTACTACCCTGTGGAATTTCATAATTGTCATAAAGCACACAAGAATTCACACCCTCAATACGGAGTGAAACTGTAATGTCTTTTGTTTCTGCCGCAAATGCCGTAACTGCAGATGCAGAAACAAGCAAAGTAGCAAGTGAAGCAGAAATAAATTTTGCTGTTGTTTTCATAAACATTCTCCTTAAATAAAAAATAGCCCCTTAAAAGAGGCATAGCTATATAAAGGGTAATAATTTACCCAATAACTATTCTCCCACTGCCCAAGAAAGTTTTTCAAACTATGTTATGGCAGGTCTCCTGACTTACAGTCTGCGTTAAAGCAGCCAAGGCGCCTTCTCGGTTTCCCAATGGCATGAGCCAAGGCTATAACTGTTTACAGTAATGGCGGTTGTGACGGACTTGCACCGTCTTCCCTATTAATTAAATGAATAAACCATAACAAATATTAAGTTCAAATTAAATTTTATAGCATAATCGGTGTTATGTCAAGTTAATGCCTGTCTTTTTCCTCTTTTGCCTTATTTTTCCGCTTTATCACAGATAAATACAGCATAAAACACAAAACACCGACAGCAAGTCCGCAAATAACTCCAACTATAAGCATAAATACAGTGTTGTCTGAAAATTTGCCGTTTAATGAACCGAGTTCGTCAATACTGCTTTTTTCTGAATTTCCTGTACTTTCATTGCTTTCGGATTTATATTCCGTTGTATCCGATTTTTCATTATCATTTGATTTTTCACTGCCTTGTTTTGTAACACTTACCTTACCGCTTGAACATTGCGAAATTTCAACGCTTTCTGCCGAAGAATTAACACAATCATAGGCTGTATATTGCAAATTACTCTGACCTTCGGCTGTTGCCTTAAATTCTAAAGTAAGTATTACCGTGTCATTATCAATATTTTTGCCGTCTTTGCAAAGGTAAGATACATTTAATGTACTTCCGTTATCATAAGCATAAGCCAGACTGTCCGAATCGGAACTGATTGAACGGTATTCTATTATATTTCTGTCATAAGTAAATTTTAATAATACGGCAGAGATTTTTTCGGACGATTTTGCCTTTACATCAACCTTAAAAATTCTGCCTTTATCACAATTTATATCTTCTGTTTTGAAAGCTACGCCGTTTGTATCGGCGGCAAAAACAGAAACAGCGGAGAAAATTATGAAAAGAACCGTAAACATTAATAATACAAATCTTTTCATATTTTCTCCGCTCCTTTTTAAGCGTGTTCTGCTTTATTAAAATTTTTTTGTTCGATATCTGACCTTTGTCCCTCTTTTTTGCTCTGCACATTGTAGGAAATGCGTGTAAGCATATTTTCACTCACAAACCGTTGAGCAACTTTTGCTACTTTCATTGTAAAGCCGGGAATAATAACCATTTTGCCTTTCATAGTTTTCTCAATCGCATACTTAGCAACAAAATCCGGCGAAAGTCCGTTAAGGCAAAACTTTACATCCGCAACATTATTAAAATTAGTATTCACAGGACCGGGACAAAGCACGGAAATTTTAACATTACTGCCCTGTCGCCTCAGTTCTTCGTGAACAGCCTCTGTAAGCCTTACAACATAATTTTTTGATGCATAATAACTTGAAAAAGTCGGACCCGCCAAAAAGCCCGCTGACGAACCTACATTAAGAATGTAGCCTTTATTTTTCTTAACCATATCCTGCAAAAAGCATTTTGTCAGAATATGCACTGCACTTATATTTGTGTGAATTAAATCAAGCTCTTTTTTCAGCGGTACATCCAAAAATCTGCCATATGCGCCAAAGCCTGCATTATTGACGAGAAAATCTATATTCTCGTCTTTTAAATGCTCATACAAATCAATAGCGTCTTGTTCCCGTGACAAATCAATGGTGATTACTCTGACATTTACATTTTTAAGTTCAGCCTTAAGCTCTGTCAGCTTATCATAGTTTCTTGACGCAACTATCAAATCATACCCCATTGCAGCCAAGATTCTCGCAATTTCCTTACCAATCCCCGAACTTGCTCCTGTAATTAAAGCCTTCATATATTCACCTGCTTTTATTTATTTTTTGACACCGATGGCACAAAGCCATGTAGTGCCGTCCTTTTTATGGGTTTCAATGTCTTCAAAGCCTGCCTTTGCAAGCATTTCCCGTATCTCCTCCTCTGTCACTGTTTTTATGCCTACCTTGTCCTCTACAGCCTTCCATTTATCAGGTTCTTCGGGAGTTTTCAGCATTTCAAATACAAGCATAATCCTGCCGTTTTGCTTTAACACTCTATAAATTTCTTTTAAATCATTAAGTTTGTCCGGCCAGAAGTAATAGGTTTCTACCGCAGTTACAACATCAAAGCTGCAATCCTCAAACGGCAAAGACGAAACCGAGGCAAGTACGATTTTAACCTTATTACAGAGAATGTTTTTTCTGTTCTGTGCCTTTGAATGTTTGATACAAAGCGCAGAATAATCTATTCCGTAAACCTTGCCGTTACCGATTCTCTCTGCTATTCGTGACACGGTAAGACCGCCGCCGCAGCCAACATCAAGCACACGATAATGTCTTTCAAAATTTATATGATCAAGCGCCCAACCGGTAAGCTCGTAATGTCCTTCATTCATGGAACTAATCATTTTTTTGCCCCAAAAGCCCTTCGGCTTCTTGGCATTTTCCAACAGCTTATGATATTTCACAAGAATCTTCCTTTCCGTAAAACACATATTAACTTTATCAAATATATTAATTTTGCTTTAAACTCATTATTGTGCTATCGATTATAACACATATTTATACATTTTACAATTACTTATTGATTTATTTTATTTGATTTTTGTTCATCAATAAGTTCCTGCACCAAATAATCGTCACTCATACAATACATATCCGATATACCCATTTAGGTTTTATTGTCAAAAGCCAAAATCATATTTAATTTTACAATACTATATTCTTTCCGTCCCATTCAACCGAAACCGCTTTATTATCATTTTCCGAATTAATTAATAATCCCTCATCAAGATTTTTTGTGGAATGGTGAACGGACAGAAGGAATAGAAAGATAGCGAATCAAGGTAACCGTAGCCGATTCGTTTAGCGACCTTGATCTTGTTGTTGAAGTCTTCGAGCTTGTCGGTGTCATCCGAGATATCGGCTACGCTTTTGGGATTGTACTGTTCAATAATTTGCTTTGCGAGGTTCTCGCCCGGTGTGCTTTCTCTCTTTTTTGCCATTTCGTTCATTCCTTTTTCCTTTCTTTCATTGTAGCACACTTTTTCCCAATTGCAAAAAGTGTGCTAGTTATTTTTCTAACTTACACACTTTATTTTACAAGCTCTCCGTTTTCATAAATATATACACTGCCTCCACAATAAGGGCACCGAACTGTCTGCGTTGACCTTACGCTCTCCCAAAACAGTACGCTTTTATCTTTATTAGGGCTGATTCCTATATGTGTTCCTTTAAATTCTTGACTTTCAAATTCAACTTTGATATCATCTAAATATAGCATAGGTTTCTCTCCTTCATTGTTTGTCTTGTCAACTACAATTTTGGAGCTTCCTATGCTCTTTTTCAATATTTATTTTTGATTATCCCACATTTTTCCGTGATGAAGGGAAAAGCCATTGCTTTACTATTATAGATTTTAATTATTAATCCCATCTGAACACAGAACCACAATGTGGGCAAGACTCTATACCGTATTCAATTTCAGCAGAACAAGTAGGACAATAAATTTTTTCATTTTCATAATTGTCTGAAATATATCGACTATCGTTATAATTTTTTTCTTTAACATCAGTCATATTTTCTTTGTAGTTATAACTATTATTATCTAAATTATAATTACTGTCAGAAACATCACTTGTACTTTTTAAGTCAAAATTTTCAGTTGTTTTAACATCAAAACTTTCCTTGATATTTAAATTATTTGATACCGAATTTTCTTTCTTAATTATATTACCGCTTTTTAAATTTGATTCGTTTTTATTCGATAATTCATCAGAAATATTACCTGTTTCGGTGTTATTTTTCGGCGTATCAGATGTTTTGGCAATAGAATTATTATTACTATAATTTTTAGGATTTATATTCTCTGTAGTTATATTACCGCCTTGAGGTTTTTGATTATATCCGTTTACATAATTTCCTGCCAGCGCATAAGAATTATAATTTAATCCTCTGTCATAAAAAGAAGTAGTATGTTTTACTATCCATTTTTTATGTAAACCGAAAAGAAAGCATTACCGAAAACACCTACAAGCAAATCAAATATTACTATAAGGGGTAAAAACGAAAGGAATTTTGTACTGCTAAAATATGTTCCACTATAAAAATAGTCTGAATAATTTACATAACTCATATATCTTGCAACAATAACAGGTGCTATTAAAATTGTACCTAATATTAATCCCCACAAAATTACTTTTCCAAATAACTGTAAAGCTGTACCGTTAAAGTACAATCTTTTACCGTTAATAATCGTATGTTTTGTTTCCCATCTGATTTTTAAACAACAGGCAAAAGGTATACCAAATCCAAATGTTACTACAGAAAGCAATCTACATAAAAAATTCCATCCAGCGAGCTGAATTCCTGTTCCGTCAAAATAAGAATTATTATATTCCGCAGGATAATTTGAATTTATTGGAACGGGCTGTTGATAATTTTGTACAGGTTGTTTGGATACATTGTTATTTTGTTTTTGATTGAAATTCCGATTATTAAACGAATCGGCATAGTTATTATTGGTATTTGAATGATCGGTAACTTTATTAAATTTATAACCGCATTGATTGCAGAATGTATCCTGATCATTACATTTTTTACCGCATTTTGGACAATACATAAATTTCTCCTTATCATTTTAATATACAATATTTTTAAATATTAAATACGAATTAAGCAAATATTATCTCCTGTTTTTTCATGTACAAGTTTTTCATATTGTATTTTTACATTTTCAAAAACAATAGTTTTCTTTTCCTCATTTGGCTGTATATAATTACCGTTACTGTCAAATTCTTTGTTATCTTTAAACTCAAAAATAATAGTGTCTTTTGTTGGGTAATTATTACTGCTATTCAAGCAAAGGCAAAACTTTTCCCGCTCACCGTTTTCTAAAACTTTGTGATAAGTTTCCGCTACAATTTTTAATAAATTCTCTATGTTTTCATTTTCCGGTTGATTAAGAAAATTAATAAAAATTGAATATTCCTTTTTAGGTAGCCTTTCCACATAGGCATTATTAAATAGACAAAAATATTTTAATCCATTGTTTTCCTTATCTTTATCATATAAAAAGATTTTGGATTCATTATCAAATCTATCCTCTAATCTTTTTAAAGAATATCGTTCTATCAACATCTGTTCAGCCAATTGTTTATATAACAATGAACATTTATTAAACATTGCAATCCTCCAAAGCTACTTTTCACTGTATTTAATAGTATATAACTCACACTGTCCCTCATTAGGATCTATAATATATTTTTCACCCCAAGATGAAACAATATATTTTCCATCATAAGTTATACCTGTAACTATCATACCGTGGCCACCATCAATATACTGTTGTATTTCACCATTTTCTTTATAAATATTACCATTATAATAACCCAAAAGGACGCTATTACCACTATCGGTATATTTTTTTAAAATTTCAATTGTCATAGTATTTGATTCTAATTTTGCAACTTCTGAATCTATGCCTCTTTTAGACATAAAACTATTTAAATAGTTCTGGTAGTTTTCAGGATTACTTCCTTGGCCACTTGTATCATTCCAAGGATTATATGTATCATATTCTCCATCTTTATCCGAATTATAGTCATCATACTTATTATATACACCATTTTTTCTATTATCCATAGAAGAATACACATCAGCTATTAATAAATTATAATTCAAATCTCCATTCTTATTGTACATTGAATATCCAAAAGCTTGTTCAAAATCTTTTTCTTTGCCCTGATAATATACAAAAATTGTATTAGCTAATGCAACATAGCCACAGCCTTCACTATTTAGTTTGTTTAGATAATTAGCTAAATTGATATTATCAGATCCATCACAATCTTTAAGGTTTCTTCTAATAATACTTTCGATTTGCTTTCTTTCTTCACTGTTATTTTTTAACTTCTGCGCTGCTCCTTGATCTCCTCCAAAAGAGCCTTTATCATCAAAAACTATAGAATCAATTTCATAACCATTGATTTTATTACCTTTAAATATTTTCCTTATAAGTTCAAGTAAACCGGTATAGAATAAGTTATTTGTAAAAGGCGGAAAAAATTTACTGAAAGGGTTGTTCTCCGATTTACTCACCACATAATTATTATCAGATGAATTATTGGAATTTTTTTCAACATTAATATACAACAAGCATATTTGTTCTAAAGTTTGAGATAAATTATGTGCATTATCCGATAAAGTATTTACATTTTCCTTACTTTTAGCTAAAGCATTTTTCAGCTGAACGGCTGTGTCACCTAAAATCGGCAATACATTTTTTGCAGAATTTATTTTTGATGAATAAGAGGATAACTCACCTTTATAAGAATTATATTTACTCTTTTCATTTTCCAACGCACTGACAAGTACAGAAAATTTTGCCATTATTCTCCCCTCTCCATTACATAAGATTTTACAATAGTCAAAAATATAATTTATTAATTTTGACTATCATAAAATTCTTTTAGCTTTTCAATGAAAATATTTCTTTCTTCATCTGTATAACCTTCAAATACAACTTCTGCTATATCACTGTGATTAAAAAGGAATTGTGAACCTTCGCCCATATTTCCTTCAGGATATACAACACCTATATAATCATAATCTTTATCTTCATTAAGTTGTGTTTGACCCACACCATAAATCATAAGTTTCTTTTTTGCACCTTCCAAAAGCACTACACTTCCAATAGGTAATAATTCTTTAACATTCATAATTAAACCTCCGTACATTAAACAGTTTATAACTTTAATTAACTACTTGCACTTTGAGGTGATTTTGTAATCTTGTTCCACCAACCTCCTATAGCGCCCGTAACTGATTTTGCAATTTTAATTTCAACATCTGTTGTCCAATTTGATAAATCTATAATTCCGTCCGAAATAGTTTCTGTTAAATCTTTGCCGGTAATATTTTTACAGATTCCGTCTGCAGCCCATTTTACTCCGACTGCCGCAACACCAACAGCAACAGCACCCCAACCGACAGGGGTAAAACCAGCAATTGCAGTCACCGCAGCAGTTAAGCCTATATTTATAGCTTTATCAATCGCAAAATCAACAGCTGTTTCCGTTATAGTTTCAGCAATTTTTCTTTCTGTGGTATTATTAACATCATTTGAATCAATATCAACAAAGTTATCGTAACCTCTCGACAATAAGTTCAAGCCTATTCCTGCCCATTTTGTCCCAACTTTTATTTTTTGGGTAACTTTATCAGTATTTTTAAAAGTATAATCTTTAAATTCATCTTTAAATATTGTTCCTATTGATGAGCCTTCTGAGGTTGAATAGCCCCAAAAGGAAGCTTTGCTAAATTTACCACTTTCCAAATCATCAATAATATCCATTGCAGAACCTGCAGCAGATGTTAGGTCTTTGTCGATTGATATCCAATCTTTAAAAGTAAGTGGTTGTCCTGTTAGCACTTTCGCTCCTTTTCCAAAAGCTGATACTATTGAACCGCCCATACCAAATTCACCAACAACGTCCCAAAAAACTGTTCCTTTGTTATTTTTTAATAAATCCCAGACAGCAAACGGCTCAGTTGCAGGATTCATAATTCTTGCAATTGAAGCAGTAGTATTTAAAACATCGTTTAAATTTAATCTGCAAGATTTTGACTCAACCTCTGTATAGCATTTTCCTATAACGTTAAGACCATTGCTTAAATTAAATGAACTTTTTCGTAATTGCTTAATATTTATGTTGCTGTTTTTAAGCGAAATTTTTATTTGAGTGCCGGCATTTCCGTATATCGGTAATACATTTTTTATAGAATTAACTTTTGAAGAATATTCTGATAATTCATTACAATATGTATTAAAATTGCTTGTTTCATTTTCCAACGCACTGACAAGTACAGAAAATCTTGACACTGCTTAGCACCTCCTTTTTATTTGTATGCTCGCTTTCTTGAAATTTCAAGAGCTTTCATTTCGGTATCATAAGTCCTTTTTGCTACACGCCTGATAGTATTTGCAATATCAGAAATACTATCAGCCTCTCTTTTACATTTTTCTGAAAAAGCATTAAGCTTTTTTATAAACTCATTTGACGCATCGCCTGACCAATTAGCTCTGATTTGATTTATATTATCCGAGATTCTTATATTTGCAAGAATTTTTATTGAATTTGCAATTTCATCAAGCTCATCAGCTTTTTTATTTGCAAGATTAAAATTACAATACAGCTGATATTTTGTCATTTTATATCACCTACTCTAATATATTTGACGGTAATTCATTCGTTGCCGTAACAATTGCCGATTCTGTTTGTGCATAATTAGAAGATATGGTTTTAAGTTCGTCTACATATGTCTTAAGATTTTTTATCATATTATTTATGTTATCATTTTGTTTGTTGTAACTCTCAACCTTATCTTCCGATACATATCCTTCCCAGTAACCTCGCATACCGTTAATTTTTTTGCTTATATCAGCAAATAAATTATTTACATTATTTATTTTATTACTGATATTTTCGGCTGTACTATTGAGCTGTTCCGGCGAAACCTCCAGTGTTATATCTCCAAAAGATGATGTAAAAGTATTATTTGCCATAAACACTCACCTCAAATATTAATTTTTGAAATATATGATTTTACATTATTTTCACAAGTTTCATATTCTTTGCTTTTTTCTTTTATTGTTTCAATTAATGCTTTCAGATTATTTATATAGTCTTTTATTTTTGTATAATCTTTAGAAAACTGCTTGGTAAAAGTTTCGTTTGCTTTGCCTTTCCACATAGCATTTAGCCCTGAAACATCTTCATACATTTCATGTACATATCCTTGTACCCTATCTAAATCTGAAATTACATCATATGAATCATAACGCAATCTGTCAGTATCTACAGCAAGCACTTTATTTTTTATTTCTGTTTCCGAAGCCATACTTGTCCTCCTCACATTTGTATCATTAAATTTGTTTGACCTATTCTTATTAAATCGCCGTCATAACATATTTTGGGTTTCATCACTATATCATCATTTAAAAAAGTATGATTAGCCGAATGCAAATCTTCTATATACACATTGCCGCCATTTAAATATAAAGCACAATGCTGATGAGAAATCATAGAATCATTATCTATTGTTAAAATCCCCTTGGCATATACTCTGCCGATAATTATTCTGTTTGAAAGATTTATATTATACTCTTTTCGAGTTTCACTGTTCATATTAATTAGTGTAATATAAACAGATTTTTGACTTTTTGCTCCTACTACAATTGTATCTCTTTGGTCATCACCCATACCAATAAAATAATTGTTGTCAGAAATCATCTGACCTGTGTCTACATCAACACCGCCAGAAATATGTATATCACTTCTGAATTTATTATTTTTTCTTGATTTTAATAAAATTGCAATTGCTATTACTAAAATTAAAATAATAACTGCCGCCGAAATTACTATAACTATCATTTATCTTTGCTCCTGATTATCGTTTGCAATTCTCTTTGATTCATCTTCTATGATCTGCATTCGCCTTGTAAGTTCTTTTAATTCAATATCTACAGATAAAATTTCATCGCCTATTTTTTCTAATTCATTTTGCAAATTGTAAATCTTTCTCATCATAGATTCTGCAAAATCACCTTGCCAACCATATTCTATCAATTGCGTACTATCAACAAATGAATTAAGTACAGTCTTTTTATACTGTTCATAAACATTTTCAATTTCTTTATTTATATATTTGTTCAGCAAAAAATCAAATTTAATTTCTTTGCTCATAGTACCAACCTATCATTCTAAAATTACATTTGGCAGCAAATCTGCTTTTTCTGTGTTCTTTTTTTCAACGCTTTCATAATTAATTATAATTTCTTGTAAATCTTTTTTTCTTTGTTTTAAATTATAAATAATATTCTCTGCAGTTTCTTTATCATAATGATAATTTTCCCGTAATAAATCAGCTGCACTGTCACTCCAGCAATATTCTATATCAGAAAATAAACTATTTATCAAATATAATTTTTGCTCAATATCATTTACTTTTTTCTCAATTTGAGTTGAAATAATTTTTAACTTATCTTCATTTACAACCACAGACGTATCGTTATTTTTATCAGGATTTCTTGTCATTACCGTCACCTTATATTTTGTTTATAATACGAATAGCCTCATCATTATCACTTATATATTCAGCAATAGAAAATTTAACCAAGTCACAATAATTACTATAGCTTTTAGCAAGCTCTTTCAATTCATCAATATCATTTTTTAAATTATTAATAAATATCTGTTGAGATTCACCTTTCCAGTATTGAAGCAAAATTTCGAGTTCTTCCTCAAGGTTTTTTATATCTGTATGTAAACAATCAATAGCTAAACTTAATTGGCTATATAAATACTTCAGATCGTTTATTTCTATATTAATTATCTTCTCCATTGTTCATAATTCCTTGAAAAATATCTATGTTGTTAATTTTTATAAATTCAATTTTGGGTTCTGTATTCTTTTTTGCCGGCTTTTCTTCTAATCTTCTTTCAATATTTTTCTCTGTAGTAATAAATATATCGGATATTCGCTGAACGGCTATACTCATTTTTAATAGAGTATATAAGGAGTTTTCAATATAATCTTCTATTTTAGATATGTGTGTAACTATTCCGTCAACTTCTGTTTGATTATCTGAAAGTTTTATTTTTATCCTATGCAGTTCTTCTTCTATTTCATCTAATTTATATGATGTGTTTTTTATATTTTCAGCAAAAACCTCTGTTTTACCTATATTAATTTTCATAGCTTTTCACTCCATAAAAATCAAATTAATCACAAATCTTTGAATATGACAGGAAAAATATAACTTCTCCTATCATATTTCAAAAATTTGCCCTTTTATAAAAGGATTTATGTTAAAGAAAGATAAGGATAAAAATGAACAAAGTTATATTAAGAAATTATACCCGAGGAAAGTGATGAAGCATCGCTTTCGTTCTGCCTTTCTGTTGTGGCATACGCTTCAGCCATCTGATTAAGATCCGAAACATGCTCGTTAATCATACGAATAAGTGTTTGAATATCTGTTTCAAGACTTTTAAATTTATTTATGTATGCGGTGGCTGCTTCGCCCTCCCAAGCAGAAGAAAGAGCTGAAATCTTATTAAGCATTTCATTTGTCAATGTTTGGATTTTACTACCCTCACTGCTAAAACTTGATGCAGTTTCCTTAAGTTTTTCCGGTGATACTTTAATTGTTCCTGTCATAATAAATACACTCCTTTACATTTATATAATTAATAAGTTCTTCTGTTTGCAATATCTGTATTCATCTGTTCTGTTTGATCATATCTTGTAGCAATTGCATTTAAGCTTGTTGCATATTGGATAATTAATTTATAAAACTCTGTCATTTTTCCTTTATCTGTCATAAAAGCAGCGTGGAATGCATCATTGGCTTCGCCATCCCACATACCGTTAAGACTGCTTTCGTAATTTTCGAGTGCTGAAATTGCTGCCTGAAACTGACCGTTTAAATCAAGCAATTCCTGCGAGCCTCTGTTAAGCTGTGACGATGTTACTCTAAATTCTGACATAATTTTTACCTCCAAAATATTTTTTTGTTTTCCGATGTCTTATCGGATTGTCTTTATTATATTACAATGTAATATTATTTGATTAAAAGCTGACGAACAGCATATTTATATGACGAACGCCCATAAACAGTATTTTTATTAAACTAATATGAGTCTATCTCCATTTTTAATATCATTTTCATATAAACTCAAACTTACCGACAAGGTTTGACTACACTCAATCTTGTAAAGCATAAATTTTTGTGTATTACTAGGTAAAGTAAACTGCTCTTTCTGACAAATCAAAGCAGATACCTCTTCAATAATCCAATAAACAGGTACATCTTCATTAAGTTTAAATTCATATTCTTTATCTATTAACGGTATAAATATGTTAACTAAAATCATTTTTTACTCCCAAACACAATCTCATCAAGTAATAATCTAAAATTATCTTGTGTGTACGATTTTCTCTTAAAAGAATCATTACTTTTAATAAGAAAATAATCATACAAATAATAATTAATTAAAAAAATTTCAGATACAGTTGAATTATTATTACAAAGCAAAATATTTAAAAGAATTTTTTTATTGTTTATACAATTGCGGTTACTGATATCAATTTGTTTTTCAAAATTCTCCAATTCCACATTTTCTATTTCTATTTGACTTTCTGATTTTGGAATGTATGAATTTTCTAAAAGGAAATCTATAAATTGTGTTACAGAAAAAGATGATATTTTAACCTTATTTTGAGAAACAGTTACTCCGCTGCATACAACTATCCGACCGTTTCTTATATAACAACTCAAAGTATTCAAAAAAATGTCGTTTGAATTTATAATCATATAATGTTCAAATTCGCCAATTGTTTTTAAAGCACTGTGAACTTCAGGTTCAATTTTAAATCCGTTTAAATTTTTAATAATTATTTTTTCTTTATACAGATTATTGAAAGCATATCCTGCGCAATCTGCAGAAATAATCTTATTTTCTAAACTATAACCATATAATTTTTTATAACCCGCTAAAGCAAGAAGCATTTTAAATTCATCTTGATTAAATATGTAACTAAATCTCATTTTAATTCCTTAACTCTGCTTTTATATGATCTTGAGATTGGTATAAGTGAATCATCATTTAACACAATTAAATTTTGTGATAATTGAATTTTTTTAATGTAATATCTGGAAACGATATAACTTCTGTGACATCTGATAAATTCACTGCCAAGCTTATTTTCAAGATTATCAAGGGTATCGTAATATGAATATTCCTTATTGCCTACAATCACATATATTTTTTTACTTCGTGATTCCAAATACATTATATTGGTGTAAGGAATAATCTGTCTTTCACCTTTATTCTCTATTACAAGAGCTTTTTCGCCGTCACCTGATGAATATTTCTTTAAATATTCAATTAACAGATTATTAATAACAGTTGATAACATTTCCTTTGAAAAAGGTCTTAACAAAAGAGCACTCGCCATAATTGAAGGTTTTATATATTCCATAGGTGATATATTTTTATCCGCAATTATCATAATAAACATACTTTTATTTTCAGAACGAGCGCTTTCTGCCGCATTAATAGCTCTGTCATTTACTATATCAAATATAGATATATCGTATGACGGAAGACTGCTTGTCAAATTCAAAAAATCCTCATAATTATTAATTAAAACAAACTTCAGGTCATCATCAGTAATTCTGCTGCAAATATTTATTACCGTATCTTTACATAACTTCTGTTCGGATTTCATTTTCGAATATGATAAAAGAGAAATCATCTGTTACCCTCTCCAAACAATGGAATAACAATAGTTTGAGCTATTGATTCATCTTCAGAAGAGGGAACAAGTCCTAAACCTTTTTTCATAGATTTTGACATATCATTAAAATTAATGTTTTGAAATGCAAATACTCTTTGAGCAGAAAGATAGCCTCCAAGATGTACACCTGTTTTGTATGAAGTAAAAATATTATATGCTCTAAAACTGGAAAGAGAAGCTGATTCATCAGTGTTTATGCAAGCAAAGAAAAAGATATTATGCAGAAAACCTTTTTCAAATATGTTTTCAAAAAAAGGATTCATAGCGCTTATATTATTTTCAGGATAATAAATACTTTTTAAAAATATATTCATATCCGCTATAAAAATATAAACCGGTTTATTTATCTGCATCAATTTATAAATTTTGCTTTCATTTTTTCCTTCGTTAAGTAATTGATGCTTTGATTTATTTCTCTTAACAAATTCCGGTACAAGTTTATTAAAATAATCTGAAATCGATTTTTCATCAATAAGATATTCAGCACCTATTGTGTTTGCTATTTGTTTTAATTCACTGCTTGATTTTTCAATAATAACAATTTCACCGTCATTTGCTTTTAATGATGCAGCCATAACAAGTAATTTCATTACATTAGTTTTACCTGTTCTTTTCTTTCCTGTTATGCTGTAACAATAAGTAGCCAATAAATCAATACTATAAATATCAGCATTATCTTTTTCATATGCAAACGGTATTTTTTGACTGTCGTGCAAAGCATTTTTACATTCGTTTTCAGATATTATTTCTTCAAATGTTGGATTTTGAGGAATTGATGGGATTTGTTTAGCCACAAAACCTTTCCAAGAGTTTCTCAAATTCATAACATTTCTTTCTATAATACTGCTTCTTTCATAATCATCTTTAGATTCAACAGCAACAGCAGTCTGAAATTCAAGTATTCGATCACCGACATAACAAATACCTCTGCCCTTTATACCAGGCGCAGGCATTACTTCAAGATGTGTAGTACGCATTATATCCATATACTTATACTTATCACCCATTTCAAGACATACAATAGTTTTTATATTATCGGCAATTCTGTTTTGAATTTCACTCATACCGAAGCCGGCAGATGACATAATAAGATATATACCATATCCTACACCCTCTCTCGAAATACGGATCAAAATATCTTCATATTTATTTTCAGTTTTTTCTTTAAAATTAGCGTAATTATCAATAACAATAAATAAAGAAGGATATTTAATTCCGTTAACCTTAACATATTGTGAATAATTACCTCCGCTAAATGCAAGTTTTCTCTCCTGCATAACGGTCGTTATCATATTAAAAAATCGTTCTGTTTTTTCTGTTTGTGAATCTCTTATTACTCCTCCCGTATGCGGTAAATTTTCAAATAGCGAAAGCATACCGCTGCTAAAATCAAGTATATAAAAATTAACAAATTTCGGTGAATATTTTACGGCAAAAGAGTATAACAAAGTTTGTAAAAAAGTACTTTTACCGCTTACTACCGAGCCGCATACAGCAAAATGTCCTCCATCCGCAAAATCAATACTATATGGCAATTGCAACTGATTTTTCGGGTCATCATATAATCCGATTACTGCATTTAGCGACCATTCGTTTTGTTTTTCCCATTGAGTTGTATAATTATCACTTATATTACAAAGCGTATTAAGCGGAATCATATTACTAAGTAAAGGCAACCATAGTTTCATATTATTTACATAACCGTTTTTCTCTGCAATATCTTTTATATATTCAACAATAGCTTCTAATTGAGTTTTTTCCTTAGGTTCAGGGAGTTTTTTATTTTGCGCTACAAATTTATTGATAATTTTCTCAGATAATTCATCACAATTTTCAATTTTTATCGGAAGTAAATCGACAAAATTACTCATTGTCTGTATATCCGACTCACTTGAACCAAAATTATATCCGAATTGTTTTGCCCTACGGACAAGTACCTCTGCAACTTCAGATTTTGACAAAATTATTTTTGAATTATTTTCTGTATAATCGGAAAGTGTTTTATATTGATTCAGCAAAAAAGAAATCCATTTTTTCTTTTCAATTTCTTTTCTTCTCATCTTTGTATGACTTCCTACAACAGCAGTTTTTCCCGTAGAGGTAATCATAGTTGCTATTTCAGCTTTATTATCATCTGAATTTTCATCATATACAGCTCCGCTCCAACCTGATTGGAAAAGTTCATAAATCTCATCATTTCCAACTTGTAAATAACATCTGCCTGCCTGAGTTATATATGCTGCATCCGGTTTGTGTAACATATCATTACTGTCTTGTTTTCCTTGAACACGCAAGCAAAGTCTGAATTTTGTATTTGACCAGATATTGTCATCTACACTGCCACTCGGTTTTTGTGTTGCAAGTATCAAATGTACACCCAAACTTCTGCCTACCTGCGCAACACTTATAAGTTCACGCATAAAATCAGGTTCTTCTTTTTTTAATTCCGCAAACTCATCAATTATTATAATTAAATGTGGTATAGCGATTTTGGATTCACCGCTTTTATAAAGTCTTGTATAGTTATTTATATTATTTACACCATATTCGCTAAAAATCTTTTGCCGTCTTAAATTCTCACTTTTAATAGAAATCATTGCTCTTACAATTTGATTTCCCGATAAGTTAGAAATTTGTCCGGCAAGATGCGGTAAATCTGAAAATAAATTTGCCATACCGCCACCTTTAAAATCTATAATAAAGAAAGCCATATCTTCAGGGCTAAAATTAATTGCCAAAGACAATACAAGAGTCTGAATTAGCTCACTTTTACCGGAACCTGTAGTTCCTGCAACAAGACCATGAGGTCCGTGGTATTTTTCGTGAATATCAAGGTAACAATTTACTCCGCCCTGTTTTTTACCTATAAGCGCACGCATAGAATTATATGTCTTATTTTTTCTCCAGCGTTCAATTATGTTAAATTCAGATAATTTTGATACACCGTACATTTCAAAAAAGTCAAGGGATGAAACGATACTGTTATCATCTTCAACTTCTTTTACACATATATTAGATAATTTTCGAGCCATATTTATAAGCAAGTTATCATCCACATAATCGAGCTTGATTTTTTTAATATTATTTGTCTGATCGACGGTATTAAAGAATCTGCACCCTTCACCGTCATTTTGAATTATATTAATACAACTGCTCGGTAAATCTCGGCAATATTCAGTTACTATAAAAGTAGTTATTCCAATACTTTTATTTGTATTAAATATATATTTTGAAATAATTTCACCGTCAATTAAAGAATTATCTAAAACAAATAAGAAATAATGCGGTTTGTAACTGCCATTTTTAGTGTATTCATCTTCATTTTCACAGCGTGTTCTCAACACATTTGATATTTCAAAGAAAACATCACTTGCTTCTTGTTTGTTAGTTGCAAAATATCTGTTCTTTTTATTTTCTGACCAAATATGAGGCAATATTTTCATATAATTCCATTTTTCAAAATTATTATTTACTGTATTATTAAAGCAAAAAACAATTTTCGCATCTGTATAACTGATGTTTGAAATAATTTGAGTAATAATTACCTTTAAAACTTCATCTGCTCCGACTTTTTTCTCTCCGCCTACAATGCCATATAAATTGTTATTCTTAAAATCTATTCCTACCGGAATATTTTTAAGTATTTTAAAATTATCATAAATCATTTGCGGTTTGTCTTTTAATGAATCATATTCAAGAGTAAATTTTTCTTTTGGTATTTGGATTTCCGACTGAAAAGCCATATCGCCAAGGCCAAGTCTGCAAAAATAAAAATCACTCTGATTAATATTTCTGTTCCAAAGCTGTTCAGAATTTTCATCATATTTTAAACATTGACCGCAAGAAGGATACATATTATTTAATACATTGTAATTATTTAAATATATTGATTTTATTTCATCTGTAATACTTATAAGATAATTACCGTATATATTAAATCTTTTACTTTCCTCTGCAAATTCTTCTCTGCGGGTAGTTTTTATATTTATATATCCCCACATTGTTCCTATTAAAGCAGAGCCTACAGCCGTAATAATACCGGTAAACATAAATGCACTTGACGCTCCACCTGTCATCGCCTGACTTAAAATAGCAAGTCCACAACCCAACAACATCGGTATTGCCATTGTCAATGACGGTCCGATTGTTTGCAACATAGATCTCCTTTTTGAAAATTGCGGATTTGACGGAGGTTCTATAACTATAGGAGCTGTACTTAAATTAGGTATAAATCGAGGTGATCGATTAAACCATCTTATTTGATGCTTATTATTTGAAAAAGTTTTTAAATTATCACATTTTAATGAATCAATCTTTGCAAGCTTAGAGCTTACTTTATAATCACTGATTACAGAACCTATAGCAATAACATCATCAAAAAACAATATTTTTAATCCAAATACGTCTACTATATCTCCAAATTTTAATTCTTGATAATTATGTACTCTACTACCGTTTATAAAAACTCCGTTAGCACTGTAGTCATATAAAAAGCACAAACCGTCATTGCTTTTTATACTGCAATGGCTTCCCGATACCATACCGTTATATTCGTATTGAATTAAATTCTCCGATGAACGCCCAATATCAATTATTTTTATATGTTTTATAAGGTATTTATCAAACGCTTTAAAAGTAAAGGCATTACTCACAACAATACATTTTAAAAGTTCGTCTTTATCAGTTCTTATATTGAACATTTCAGTATTATTAAGTAAAATTTTATTTTGTTGCTCGTGATTATAAGTAATCGCATAATTTCTGCCGTCACATATATACCACTCCTGATTAACTGATTCAAAGTTCAAATAAAGACTTTTATTTAATAAATAAAGGTCTTTATCAATATAAACTTTATAATCAGAATTATTTATATTAGGAAGCAATACCTCCCTCATAACTTCGTTTTGATAAATAATTAGTATCATAATATTCCCCGATTTACATAACCGTTACATCGTAAAAAAACAAAGTAACCTTAAATTCATTTGAGCCGATTTTTATTATATCTCCGCTTTCGAGTTGTATCATTTCATTATTACTTATAAGAACATTATTAAATAAACCTTTACAAACCATAGTTCCGTTTGCAGATCCTATATCTTGTAAGTACACATCAAAACCCATAGCAAAAATACAACAATGCGTTTTAGAAACAGATGCTTCATTTATAAAAAGATTACATTTTTTCTGATCTCTACCAATAATTATCTTTTTATTTGGATCAAAAACATATTCCATTTTATTTTTCTTATGAAGGCATTTTAAGTAGATCATTGTTTTCTGATCTGCAGGTTTTGAATATTCTAAATTTTCATCAAGCGGATTTTGTAATGAATAATTCAAATAGTCTTCTTTATAAATATTACCTGCTGCAATATAATACTTTTGCTCTTTTTCTTTTTCCTTATTTGTATAAACAGTAGCTGAAACAACTGCAATAACTACCGTTAATAAAACAATAATTACAACTACAATCATAATCTCTTTACCTTTGGATCAATATAACTTATATTTCCGTTACTTATATAAAATGCGGATAAATATGCATAATCAGAAATATATGAAAACGGTTCAGTCGGAACAATTAAATTTTCTTCGCCGGCACCTTCAAATTTTATATTTACCTTATAGTCTTCCGCAGAACAGCTACCGTGAAAATGAAAATCTAACATTGTATTCTTATCATAAACAGTTATAACCTGTGCTGAACCCGTTTCCTCATACTTTGCAATTGTTTTTCCGTTACTTTCAATAATAGGATTATTATACACTTTTGTTTTTCCTACATAACCGTATCCCGTAACAACACAATGAATTTCAGCATATTTACCTTGTGTGCTGCTTGAATTTGGAGTTACCGTAATAACAATTGCTCCTGCCGATTTTTGTAATTTTATATCCATTTCCACATCATTATTTTCTGTTACTGTTACATCAAAATATCCTGTTTCATAATTTTCTGCCGAAACTTCAAAAGTATAATCTCCCTTATCAAGTTCAATCTGGTAGTCTGCATTTGTTACCGATATATTTTTAAAAACAGTGCCGTCATTGTTTGATTTACCTTTTCTTACACTAATCTGTGCATTATTTATAGACTCACCTGATTTTGAATCTATTATTTTTCCTTTTACCTTTTGAAAATTATTTAACTCAACTACGGAGTGTGGAATAATAACATTGTAGTTATTAGAAAAATCAATATTTCCCGATTCATCACAAGCAATTTTTATATCACAACTATTTAATGTAAAAAACATAATATATGAACTTATACTTCTGTCAAATGATTTATTTATATTCACTGCACCAAGCCTTTTTAAATAATCGAAATTAACATTATTTATATCTGTAAAAAGTTCTTTTGCATCATCAAGTATAATTTCATTCGGAGTAGCATTTTTATTCGGTTTTTGACTGCTTGTTTCTATTACTTTCTTATTTTCATCAGTATTATAGTAAACAAACTGCGCATTTAAATTTAAATATCTTACCGTATATTTTCCGTTAAGTGTTTGTTCGGAAGACATTGCATAATTATGCGAATATTTATCATATGTATATGAGTTAAATATATTAAGCAAATTATAGTTTATTTGCTGACTGTTAACACTATCCTCATCAGAATATGTTGTGGCAGACTGACTGTCTTTTAAACTAATGTAATAAGCCAATGTATTTTTCATTTTATCAGAATCAGTATTTTTTATACCAAGATTAAGAATATCCATAAGGCTGTCAAAATCATTTCTTGCATAATAAATCTGTGCAAGTTTAATATAAGGATCTTCCTTTGATTTATCCTCATCTATCGCCTTTTTAAAGTATTCAATAGCCTTATCATAGTCATTATTGTTAATGTATTTTTCTGCCATTTCTATATGCTTTAAATACATACTTTCCGACGGAGTATAATCCATTATAACTAATGCTCCTACTCCACATAAAATAAGTAATACTAACGGTATTGTCAATAAAATAAGTTTATTTTTCATAGTCATACCTCTCAAACTTAAATAATTATAAATACCAAAATAAACAATACAAGTACTATAATTGTAAGAAGTATTGCGTATATAGTATTACTTGACGGTTGATATTCATAAGACTCATCGGAAATGGAATTTTCATCAGAATAATGATTATACCGGCCAGAACTTCTGTATATGTATTGAGCGTCATTATTTTGAGTATTACGATTATAATAATTTTGTTGTTGTAGTCTTTTTCTGTTTAAATTTTGATTTTCATTATAATATGCTGAAATACTGACAGTTTTTGTTTTTCCGGTATCAAGAAAAGCTCCACAATACTCGCATCTTTTCCAACTGTTAAGAACATAACATTTACAATTAGGACAAGTCATCTTTATTCTCCCATTCATCACTAATTTTTTGTACCACCTAAAAAGTAAAACCTCTGCTATTGAAATAAAAACAATGCTGAATACAACTATAATTATTCCAATTATAATAGAAATCATAATTACACCTCACCATTCGGATGAGCAGTAATAACTGTACATCTTTTTTATTTCTATTAAATCATCATCAGGTATTGATGATTTTACATCATCTGTTGCAGTTATAAATAATTCGTGTGCTTTTCTGCAATACATACTAACTTCACTGCTATTTTTGTCATAAGATGTAAACGCAAGATAAATATAAACTCTGCAATCTTGCGGATAATAATCGCTCAACCTTTTCAGCACATTTTCTGCTTCTGTATAATTGTCGTTAAATCTATATATTTGAGCTAAATTAATAGTATCGGTAACACTCGGATAATAATCATTTTGAATTTCAGTATAATATTCTAAAGATTTTTCAATATACTGTCGATTGTTACTGTCAACATAAACCATACAATTAAAATAAGCGCTGCCAAGTTTTCTTAAAACCGAAATATCCTTTTTAACATCCAATGCTTGTTCATAATACTTAACTGCATTTAAGTAATCCTTTTCTTTGAAAAATGAATCACCGTATATTAAATAACCCATATACTCATTTTCTATGCCAATATTCTGACTTAGAATCTCATTAAGTATTTCTCTGCAATTATCGGTGTTGCCAATATATAAATTAAATTGAGCTTCAACTATCCTAATATAATATGAATCTTTATTTTCAGCTTTATCAATCTCATTTTCAACCTTACTTAAATCGTTATTCATTATAAGTGAAATAAGATAATCTCTAAAATACACATCAGCATTTTCATTATTATTTTTAGTGCTACCGGCTGCTTCGTATGCCTTTTTATAGTAAACAGATGCATTTACAAAATCATTTTGTCGGTAGTAGCAATCCCCCACTGAATGTAATAAATTTTCTTTAGTTTCATTGTCTATATATTTTTGGTAATTATCATTATCAAGAATTCTTCTGCCTTCGTCTGTAGCAGAGTAATCATTTTGTTCGTAGCTTTCTACAAACTTTTCGTAATCTTTGTTAAAATTATCTTTTATTATGCTGTTATTTCCGTTTATCATTAATCCGATACCTGAAATAGCAGAAAGTACAGCAATCGAAGAAACACATATCTGAATAGCAACATACTTTTTAAATCTTTTATCCTGTTTTTTTATATTATTAACTGCATCAAGCATTTTTCTTGCTGTTTTAAATCTGTCTGAAAGATTTTTATTCATGGACTTTTGAATAATCGAAACAAAAGCGTCTGAATAAGGAATATCAAATTGTGATATATCAGGTTGCTCCTGATTTTCAATATCAGGTAATATACCTGTCATTAAATAATAAAAAGTTGCTCCCAGACTATATATATCAGATCTTCCGTCAAGCTCAACCATTTCATCATAAGAACCGTTTAATATACTTAATACATTATGGTATTGCTCGGGAGATGAATAATTAACACTAAAACCTTTAATTGTTTCTGACTGTCCTAACGAAATTCCAAAATCTATTAAACATATATTGCCGTCAGAATTAACAATTATATTAGCGGGCTTTATATCCATATGGATAACAGGTATAGGTTTTTCATGCAGATAAACCAGTACCTCACAAAGTTGTTTTAACCATTTTACAAGTTGGTTTTCACTGAAAAACTCACCGTTTTTTATATAATAAGATAAATCATAACCGTTTATATAATCAATTATTGTGTATATATCATTTTCAAATTCAATAAAATCATAAACTTGCGGTAAATAAGGGTGATGTAAACTTTTTAAAATATCAACTTCATTTCTAAGTAAAGAAACATTTGATACATCACCCTTAAATTTTTTCATTACCACATATTTTTCTAATCTTAAATGAAAAGCAAGATATACTACGCCCATTCCGCCGCTTCCAATTTCATTGACAATTTTATATGTATTGTCAATAATTTCTCCACTGTAAAGCATAATCTAAACCTGCCTGTCATTGAATCTATGCATACCGATTAAGGTATGCATAGATTTTAAATTTAATTATTTTTACGTTTTTTTGCAACAATCAATACAACCATAACAATAATTCCTGCAAGTATTACAGCCGAAATTATTACTAATACAGGATTAGCAAAGAAACGCATAAGAACAGTTGCCGAAAGAGTAAAGTTTTCTACAGAACCGTCACCACTGTTTTGAGCCATATCTTTAACAGATACTTTGATATTCTGTGATGATATATCAGAAGTAGCATTAACTTTAATTTTTGCGGTTATTGACGCTACATCCTTTTCTACTGTGTAATCTTTACCTTCTTTTAGAGTTTTATTATCAAGATTGATAACAAGTGAGGATGGATTAATGTAACTGTCTTCACAAACTATAGTTACATCTTTTGAATTTTCTTCATAAAGAGCATTATTCTCAATACCTGCTATATTAACTACAGGTGAAGTCTTATCGACTACAAACTGAACCGCAAGCTTCCTTTTTTCAACAGGACGAATTCTGTTTGTTGAAGTATTCTTAGCTGCGTCTGTAGAAGATAACTCAAGAGTATAATTACCCTCATTTTCAAAGTTAGAAGACTTAACAGTATAATTGTATCTATGCCACTGACCTGTTTTAGTGTCTTCCTGAATTGTATAATCAACATTTTGTTTAAGAGTTTTAAGCGAACTGCTGTCAAGACTAAGACTAATATTTGACTTTGTAAGCTTATCAACATTAATCTCTGAAATTACAATATCCTTTTCTGCATTTGTATAACCGTTATCAAGAAGAGCATTTGTTTCTTCATCGCCACCCATATAAGTTGAGCCAAAACGGTTTACAGAGAATGTAATTGTATCGGCAGAACTGTTACCTGCTTTATCCGTAAGTGTTGCATTAAGTACATAAATACCGTCATTTACTTCTTCACTTGCAAAGTTTGCATATGTAACAACTGCACCAATATTGTTTGTAGGAGCTACAGTGCTTGCAAAATCATTTGTTACATCTGTTTTCTTAGCATTAATATCAACTCTTGTAAGGCTAAGTACATAATCACCTGAATAGTTGTTATCGCTAAGGCTTATTACAGGAGCAACATTACCTGAGTTTGCGGATTCATTTACAACATTTGAAATTTTTACAGTCGGAGCAGTCTTATCAACATAGAAAGTTGTTACAACATTTTCTTTTGCCGCATTATCTGCAAGGTCTGTATAATTAACATCAAATGCATATTTACCGTCTTTTGCAAAACTTATAGTTGCAGTGTGTACATTTCCGTTGTTTGTCCAACTTGAAACACTCGGAGCAGTCGCAGATGTTGAATTATCTGCACCTGTTGCGCTTATATTTACTTTCACATCAGCTGCATTAAAGTTATGCTCATTTACAGTAATTGTTGCAGTTCTGTCAGCTTTAAAATAATTATTATTTTTAGCTGAATTATTATCGAAAGAAACACTGATAACAGGAATGGTTTTATCAATAGTAAACTTATGCTGTGCAACCTTATCTGCCTTGTTGCCTGCCATATCGGTAAAGGCAATGTCGAATGTGTAGTCGCCGTCACTTGCATATACAACAGTAGCTGTATGTGTAGTGCCGTCAGGGTTTTCTCCGTTTGCTACATTGTGTGTTGTCCAACCTGTAATCTGCGTAATAACATTATCGGCATTTGTAATTTTACTGATAACATCTTCCGGTGAGAAGTTTCTTTCTGTAACGGTTATTGTGGCTGTTCTGTTTGCCTTGTAGAACTCTGTACCATTGTGTGTGGTATGATTATTATTATCATACTCAATTTTAATGGTTGGCTTAGTTTTATCAATGCTGAGTGTTTCTTTCTTGGTAGATACATTGCCTGCTCTATCGGTTAATTTAACTTCAATTTTAATATTATTGCTGTTATTCTTAACTGTGATAGTAGAAGACGCCTTTGTAACAAGGTTTTGATCACTTTCTTCTATTTTCCAACCGCTAACAGTACCGTTGCCGTTCATATTAGTTTCAGCTGACTGATCGTTTAAATATTTAATACTGCCGTCCCAGTTATTATCTTTATCGAACTCTGAACTTACGCTATATTCAATTTTTGCAATGCCT
The DNA here is from genome assembly GCF_040093295.1 of Ruminococcoides bili. Classification (NCBI taxonomy): domain Bacteria; kingdom Bacillati; phylum Bacillota; class Clostridia; order Eubacteriales; family Oscillospiraceae; genus Ruminococcoides; species Ruminococcoides bili. The sequence continues at coordinate 15,506 of NZ_JBBNJY010000012.1, read as the reverse complement.
GAATAAGTGTCGCTGACATTTAACGCTACATTAACATCATTGTTATAGAGTTTGTTAGAGTTTTCAACATAATTTGTTGCAGGGAGGGAAATATCTATACCAGACATTTGTTCATGCTTACTGCTGTTTTCTACAACAACTCTGTCGGGTGTTACTGGTTGTGAATCGTTCTTATTAGTTGTTGTATCAAAGTTATAGCAGTTACCTGCTTTATCAACTGCATATGCATATACATTTCCCTTGAAATTAGCAGGAACTTCAAATGTTGTGGCTTTGTAACTAGTTTGGTTATATCCCGATACTAAAACTTCCTGAATATTACTTGGAGCAGTTTTGCCCTTTTCTATTGTATAGAAATGAATTTCAGATACACCGGAAACAAGGCTGTCTACTTCGCCGTCAACAGCAGTTACTTCAACCGTAGTAGTGTTTTTAAAGTAATAACCGTATTCAGTTTTAATTACAGAATCAGGATTTTCTGCAGTCTTACCATTTTCAAAGGTAAAATCTCTTATTACCGGAGCTGTGTTGTCTACATAGAATGTTTCATCAAATGTTTTCTTAACACCGGCATTATTTGTTACAGTGTATGTAAGTACATATTTACCTGACTCTTTAGTTGAAATGTTATAATTCAAAGTAACATCAGTAGTTTTCTTATCAGTTACATAATCATAGCTAAAAGTTTCTGATGATAAAAGATTATTGTCATTATCAGTTATCTTTACATTTTCACTATCATTCCACTTACAACTAAAGCCACCGATTTTATTGATGCCTGTGAACTGATCCTTAATATTAGATACTACACTTACTGTATCACCACTTCTGATAATAGGATTACTATTATCGTCAAAATTAGTGCCTTCAAAAGTATTTTTTGCATCAATTTTTGTAGAATCATTATTTGATACTACTTCAAAGCCTTCAATTTTGTCATAATCAACCTTAGTAATATTAGCATTTGCAACTACTACTTTTTCAGTTTTTTCTTTATCTTCTTTTATAAGATCTACCAAAGATTTAGTTGCAGTATTACCTGCATTATCCTTAACAGTAAAGCTGAGAACATATGCACTATCTGAATTTCCAAGGTTATATGAATATGTTACAGTTGAACTGTCTGTTGCATTTGAGGCTAATTTTTCGTCCTTTTTTTCCTTTACATCAAGATTTTCTTTATTATCATTCTTTACTGTAATGGCACTATCTGACGGCAAACCGCTTGTTGGTGCATTGTCGAGTGCTGTAACATTCATTACGATTGTATTGTTTGAATAGATACCAAATGTAAGGAAGTTAAGAATCTGATCTGTTACAGTAGGATTAGTTGTTTTTACAAACTCAACCTTTGTAATTTCAGGTGCTGTGTTGTCTACATAGAATGTTGAGTTAACAACTTCAGTATTTACATTACCGCTGTTATCGGTAACAGTTAAACTCAGCTTGTGACTTCCTCTGTAATTTGGATTATTTGGATTATCTTTTATATTAATATCAAATGTTACGGTAGCTGATTTAACTTTTTCGTTAGTAGCTTGGTTTTTAAATTCTGCTGCCAATTCGTCAAAAGAATTAGCAGAAAAGCTTTGATCTTTTCCATTAATTTTAGTTAATTTAAAATTACTAAAGTTAGAACTTTCAAAACCTCTAACACTCAAATCACTTATTGATTGTAAACCTGAAATATCATTGTTTAAATTCAGTGTTACGGTGAGTTGGTCACCATGATAAATGTTATTATCATTAAAAGCTTTTGTTCCTGTTGCATTATATGAAGATACCTCAGCTGTTGGCTTTTTGGTGCTTGATACTACTTCAAACACATTAGAAACATTTTTCAACTGTTCCTCTGTTAAGGAATTATCGTTAGCTTTTACTTTATTATCTTTTACTAAATCAGCTAAAGCAATGTTTTCATTTACATTATTTGCCTTATCCTTAACAGTAAAGCTGAGATTATATGCACTATCTGAATTTCCAAGGTTATATGAATATGTTACGGTTGAACTCTCTGTTGCATTTGAGGCTAATTTTTCGTCCTTTATTTCCTTTACATCAAGATTTTCTTTATTATCATTCTTTACTGTAATGGCACTATCTGACGGCAAACCGCTTGTTGGTGCATTGTCGGTTGCTGTAACATTCATTACGATTGTATCGTTTGAATAGATACCAAATGTAAGGAAGTTAAGAATCTGATCTGTTACAGTAGGATTAGTCGTTTTTACAAACTCAACCTTTGTAATTTCAGGTGCTGTGTTGTCTACGTAGAATGTTTTATCGACTGTTTTCTCAACACCTGCATTATTTATTACTGTGTATGTAAGTACATATTTACCTGATTTTTCAGTTGAAACAACATAATCAAATTTCAACTCTTGATCTTTAGTGACCCTATCCATTGAAACATATGACTGGTGAACATCGGTTGATGTAAAGTCATTGTTATTATGAGTAATAGTTACATAAGAGGTAGGAGTTGAGGTGATTTCAGCTGCAGGGTCTTGATAATAGGCACATCTAAAATTACCTATTGAGCCAGCGCCGGTTAAATCTTCGCCTAAATTAACAGTTGACTCAACTTTTGTTTCAGCACCGCTAACTATAATATTACTATCATCGCCATAGTTTATACCATTAATGTTAGTTGCAACACTCAAATCATTTTTGTTTGTTAATAAAACTTCAAAAGACTTAGAAATATCATCTAACTGCTCTTCTCTTAGAGTATAACCATTGACAATAACTTTTTTATTTTTTATTAAAGTTATCAAATCAATATCTTTTTCTGTGTTGCCATCATTATCTTTAACAGTAAAGCTGAGTTTATATGCGTTGTATAATTTGTCAAGGTTATATGAATATGTTACAGTTGAATTCTCTGTTGCACTTGCGGCTAATTTTTCGTCATTTATTTCCTTTACATCAAGATTTTCTTTATTATCATTCTTTACTGTAATGGCACTATCTGACGGCAAACCGCTTGTTGGTGCATTGTCGAGTGCTGTAACATTCATTACGATTGTATCGTTTGAATAGATACCAAATGTAAGGAATTTAAGAATCTGATCTGTTACAGTAGGATTAGATGTTTTTACAAACTCAACCTTTGTAATTTTAGGTGCTGTGTTGTCTACATAGAATGTTGAGTTAACAACTTCAGTATTTACATTACCGATGTTATCGGTAACAGTTAAACTCAGCTTGTGACTTTCGCTGTAATTTGGATTATCTTTTATATTAATATCAAATGTTACGGTAGCTGATTTAACTTTTTCGTTAGTAGCTTGGTTTTTAAATTCTGCTGCCAATTCGTCAAAAGAATTAGCAGTAAAGCTTTGATCTTTTCCATTAAATTTAGTTAATTTAAAATTACTAAAGTTAGAATTTTCAAAACCTCTAACACTCAAATCACTTATTGATTGTAAACCTGAAATATCATTGTTTAAATCCAGTGTTACGGTGAGTTGGTCACCATGATAAATGTTATTATCATTAAAAGCATTTGCTCCTCTTGCTTTATATGAAGATACCTTAGCTGTTGGTTCTTTGGTGCTTGATACAACTTCAAACACATCAGAAACATTTTTCAACTGTTCCTCAGTTAAGGATTTATCGTTAGCTTTTACTTTATTATCTTTTACTAAATCAGCTAAAGCAATGTTTTCATTTACATTATTTGCATTATCCTTAACAGTAAAGCTGAGATCATCTGAATTTCCAAGTTCAAATGAATAGGTTACATTACTTTCTTGAGTTGCATTAGAAGCAGCTGTATTAGTTACTTCCCCGTTTTTGGTTGCATTAGAACTATCAGCTTTTTCTATTTTAATTCCGTTACCGTCTACAACCTCAATAGCATCATCAATTTTGTCAAATCCACTTGTAGGCGCACTATCGGTTGCTGTTACTTTCATTACAATTGTATCATTTGAATATATACCAAATGTAAGGAAGTTAAGAATCTGATCCGATACACTGGGATTAGATGTTTTTACAAAATCTACATTAGTAACATTTGGTGCTGTGTTGTCTACATAAAATGTTTCACTTACATCTTTTTTAACACCGGAATTATTGGTTACTGTGTATGAAAGTTCATATTTGCCTGAATTTTCGGTTTTAATAGTATATTTTAATTCTACTTCAGTTGTCTTAGTTGTTTCACCATTATCGACATAACTATACGCAACAGTATCAACCCCTGATAAATCTTTTCCAGAAACATCAGTAATATTAACTGAAGTACCATCACTATATGTACATTTAAAATTACCGATATTATTAATACCTGACAATTTATCTGAAATTACTGATGTCACACTAACTTCTTTACCGCTTCCTATGATATGTTTTTCATCATCATAATTATCTCCGTTAAATGTGTTTTTAACTTCAATATTTTTATCATTGCTATTTGATACTACTTCAAACGACTCATTTATGATTTCTTCATCACCAACAGAAACCTTTGTATTATTTTTGTCAATAAGATCTGATAATGAATATTCTGCTGAATTACTAACTTTATCCTTAACTTTAAATATTTTATTAAATATTTTATTATCGGATGATGTAATAGACTTATTTAATATACAAGTATAAGTTATAGTTTTATCAGTTTCATTATATTCAGGGGGATTAATTTCAAAATAATCATCTGCACAAGATAATGCTTCATTATCTACACCTGCAACATTAACATTATCTTTATCTTTAATTGTTATTTTAAATTCAATTTCATCAGATGAATACAAGCCGTAATTTTTTAATGTATCATTTTCTTTCTTAGTAAAAACAATACTCTCAATTTCCGGAGCATCATTATCGGGTTTGATAGTATATGTTTTTACTTCAAAACCGTCTTCATGAGGGTATTTTACTGTAAATTCAGTATCTTCTGTTAAACCTTGTTGAACAGTTATTATACCTTTTTCATAAGAGATTTTACCACTATTCGAGATAACTGTAATTTCATCAGTTTTTATATCATTAGAAGTAGGTGTGACGATATATTTACATTTCTCGCTACCGTTTTGATAAATATAATTATTTTCACTGTCAATAAATGCATACTTACCGTAATTATCATCAACAGTAACAGATACATCTACAAAATGACTGTTAACTGTGTCAGTAAAATTAAAATTGTATAAATCATTTATTGGGTACTTATATGTTTCACCAAGATATTTTACTTCTTTTATTTGACATTCAAATGTATTTTCTACTGTATTTTCTACTTTATCTTTTTGATATACTGTTTGGGAATTACTAATATTCTTATCAATAATGTTGATTCCTTTTAGGGCTTCACCTTCTAACTTTTCACCGTTCAGTTTTGCCCCTGTAATTTCTAAACTATCTACTGCTAATTCAAATTTTTCACAAGAACTTGGAACATACACATTATTGCCACTTATATGAGAGTTAACATTAGTTTTATAATTCCATTTTATCGAATCAATAGTTAAACCTGTATTTACTTTTACATTTGTATATATTTTTAATGGAATATTACCTAATTTAACAATAACATTAACATCATTGTTTTTAATAATTTCTGATAACTTACCGCCATCAATTATCTTTTCAACATTATTTTCTGTATAATAATATGTAAGTTCTCCAAATTTCTCGGTATCGTATTTTGAACATTCAAAATGTACATCACTTTTATATTTCCAAAAACTTATTTGAATACCATTGCGTAACTGTACTCTATGGTATGAATCGACAATATCAATATTTAAATCAGATTCTTTTAATATCGATATATTATTATCCTGAACAGATACAATCATATCATCAGTAGCTGTGAACTGACTGCCAACTTCTTTTATATTGCCAATAGTTTTACAAGCGTAATTTTTATCATTACCAAAATATACACTTCCGTAATTTAACTCAAAATCATCTGTTTTCATTTGGGGATTATTTTCAACAACACCGGTTTCATTAGCAAAGAAAAGTATATTTTTATAATTTTTATAATTTGAATTATTGGAAAAATCCGCATAATACAACTCATTTTTGTCCGCATTATTTAAATGAGAGAGTGTATTATTTTCTTCACAATAAAAATTATTTTTTTCAGTAGATTTTACAACAGACATTTCTTTTGTAAAATTATTGGCGCCATCCCATACATATGCATAAATTTTATAATTGTCGATGTTCCAATTACTTGGCTTAATGAAATAAACCTTGTTATTATCTACACTGAAATTTGCAAGCCGATAGGTTATGTTAGCTGTATCAGCGGTTGAAGCACTTGATGATTTTTTTACTTTTGCTGAATAATAATCATCCTCCGCATTAGTTTTTGAAATAATCTTATATTCAGAATCAGAAGAACTTTTTATAAAAGGCTGAACATCTGATTTAACATAAAGATTAACTTCGCTGTCGCTATTTTTTGTTTTTGTGCTCTTATTATTGCTGTCGGCAAAAACAGCAACATTACTTGCTGTAAACACAGATAGCAAAAGCATAATAGCAAGAACCAATGAAGTTACTTGTTCAAATTTCTTTGAAAAATTAAAGCTTTTCATTTCTTTATCTCCTTTTCAATAATATATATGTAAAATTCACTCCGTTTAATAAACAGTGCATATGTAAGCAAAAAACAAGTAATGTTAAACTTACTATTACTACTGCTTGATTCATATTCGGAATAAATGAAAATACTATAATTAATATCAAAAAGATTAATGACAAAAAGTCAAAAATTGTAGCATACTTATTTGACAAAATTCGCAATGCTCCAGGCATAAAACGAGTCGGTCGCTTTATTCTATTATGAGAATTGGCTGATTCCTTTTGCGTGATTTTTTCATTCTCTGAAAGAACAGTTCTTTTCTTATTGAATTTATACAACATTACATATGCCGCAATCATTCCGCCCCAGAAAAGCACAGGAATTGTATATGCTATAATTTTATTAAACAGATTTCCGTTGTAATCACCAAAGAAAGAAAGTAATAACGAAAAAGATGAAATAAATAAAAGAATAATTATTGCTCTCATTTTGCTCGTTAGTTTTTCCATAATATCACCTCATTGCGCTGTCAGTTTATAGTTTCACTCGTATTTACAGAAACAATTTTCTTTGTAATTACAAATTTTTTAGCCGGATAATCAGGAGAATTATCATTTAAAACAGTCGTTGCATCTGCTCCCTCATTTGAAGCTAATTTTTCTGTCGGCATACTTGTTCCTTCAAACGGATAGCTTGAAGAAGTCGGCTCGTACTGATTACTTTGATTAGGAGGTATAGGCGGCTGAAGCGGCAAATTATTGTAATTATCTGTTTTATGTTTTTTTCTATTTTTCTTTTCCTCGTTATTAAGTTCAGAAGTAACAGTTTTACCGCCTACTCTCAACCTACCTGTTGTAGCATTTGCTTTTGACATTTCACTGACGGTTTTTGCTTTTGCTCTGCCTGTTCGTATATTAAAAATTTTTCTTATATCAAACAAGAAGAACAAAACAATAGAAATAATAAAAAACAGTATCAGAAAAGCAATGGCTATATGCTGACAGGTTTGTAAAACATTAATTACATCATTTAATCCATTCATTTAATATCTTACCCCCAAACTGAAGCAGATGAGTTATCACCCACTGCTTTTTTTGTCAAAGCTGCACGAGCACTGTCAATAGCATTGTTACAATTTAAAATTAATGCGTCATAAGTGCCTTTATCCGCCGACTCTGTGTAAAGCGTACTATTGTGTGCCTGTTCCACAAAACCTGCTAACTTGTCAAGTTCTGCAAGATATTCGCTCTGCGTCACGCCACCGCTTATAAAGCTGTCATTATTGTTATAAATTTCCATTGCAACCGTATTATAAATATGTAATGCTATTTTTAAATTCTCGGTTTCAGGTAAATCACTTGTGGCAAGCTGTGTAAGCTGATTCCAATAATCTATATAAGACACAACAGAATCTCCGTTCTTTCCAACTGTGCCCAAATTTTTCTTACTGTCAACCATTTTATACAAAAGCTGCGAACGAGTAATTATATGTTCGTCATTGCTGTTTTCTGCTGCTTTTTTAAACCATCTCGCAGATGTGTCAATTCCGCTGCTGTTATTTGAACCGTAGTTAAAATATAAATTTTCAGCAAGAGGATATGCAATTTCATCAGCATAAGCAGCGGGGTCTGCTGATTTTACAATTTCTTCATAATTGTCTTTATTAAGTATATTTTTAAAACTTTCATACTCATCTGCAGTAAAATCATTATTACTGTATAAATCAAGTAAAGCCGAATAGCCGTCAATTCTTGACGGATCTGTTTCGATTGCATTTTTGTACATCTGCGCACTTTCTTCTTCATTCATTGAATTGCCTGCTTGATTCATATAATATTCATATGTAGACGAAGTTTGCATTGACAAAGCTATTGTAAAACCAACTGTTCCTAAAAGCATTACAAGAGTGAGTATTACAGAAGCTATAAAAGTTTTCCATTTTAATGACTGTACTTTTTTATTTTCAATATCCAAATCCTGATAATGATCAAGTGCATATAACAACTCGGCACACGACTGATAACGATCATCAGGATTTTTCTGTGTACACTTAAGTATTATTTCTTCAAGTCCGGAAGAAAGCATAGGATTCCATTGCCTTATAGGATACATTTCATAAGGAGGCAACGCCGGATTATGTCCTGTAATCAAATGGTACATTGTAGCACCAAGGCAATAAATATCAGTACGGGCATCAGTCTGACCATGTCCGCCAAACTGTTCAGGTGCCGCATAACCTTGTGTGCCAAGGCATGTTGTATCTGCCACACTTGTTGATTTAAACTCTCTTGCAGTACCAAAATCAATAAGCATTACATTGCCGTCAGGTTTTAGCATTACATTTGAAGGTTTCATATCACGATAAATAATCGGAGGCTTTCTTGAATGTAAATATCCCAGCACATCACAAAGCTGTTTTGACCATTCAATAACATCGTCCTGATTTTGCGCACCGCTGTTTTTTATCGCCTTACTTAGCGGATTTCCTTCAATGTAATCCATTACAATAAGAAAAGTACCGTCGCCGTCAATTACATCAATAATACTTGGCAAATGTGGGTGATTAAGTCTTTTAAGTAAATCTGTTTCAACAATAAGATTTTGTTTAACGACTTCAAAGTTTTGAACTCCATCTTTGCGGACTTCTTTAATCGCCCACTGCTTATTTGCTCTTTCATTCATGGCAAGGTAAACTACACTCATTCCACCCTTGCCGATTACATTTAGAATTTTGTATTTTCCATCTATAATAGAACCGATTTCAAGCATTCTACCACACTCAATTCAATTTATTTATAATAACTTAATTACAATAACCGAAATATTATCAGGTTCACGCCTGTATTTATTAAGGTCTGTTAAATACACCGCATTTTTTAGCATAATATTTTCATCAATACAAGCATTTGGACAAAGTCGCTCATATATTTCCTGTTCATTAATAATATGTCTGAAACCGTCGGAGCAAATAATATAGGATTGTCCGTTCTGAATTTTTCCGCTAAAGAAATCAGGCACAACATACTGGCTTGCACCTACACATTGCAAAAGCACATTACGCTGAGGACTTGTTTCAGCTTCTTGCGGAGTCATTCTGCCCTCATCCATCTCACGCTGAACATATGTCTGATCTTTTGTCAGCTGATATACATTATCTGACAGACAGTAAACTCTTGAATCTCCGACATTTAAAATATAATAATTATCATTAATAAATAAACAAGCAGCAATAGTAGTCCCCATATTAACTCCGTTGCGCTTGCCATAACTTGCTATAGAAACATTTGCATTTTGAATTATATTGTTCCAAGAATCAAATATTATATCCTGAAGATTTGGAGCACATAAAAATTTTGGTAAATCGTTTTCAAACCAATTACTTAACATTGTAATGAGTGCAGAACTGGCGACCTCACCCTTAGCAAGGCCGCCCATTCCATCACAGATAACAGCAAGTAATATTTTACCAAAGTCTGTATCGGCTTCTAAGATAAGTGCCGAATCCTGATTGGTATTTTTCTTAATACCAATATCGGTATGCATTGCTGTTAAAAATTCCATATTAAACCTCAATTAGCACAAGAATTCAAATTCTTCGTCAGAAATCTTAATCTTGTCACCCTTGTTAAGAGCAATCTCCTGATTAGGATTAAGCTTTGCTCCATTTACATATGTGAAGTTAAGTGAACCGAGGTCACTGATATAATACTTACCTGCACGGCATGTAATCTTAGCGTGTGTTCTGCTGACCGAACTGTTATCAGCTACACAATAGTCAACTCTTCTTCTTTCTTTACCGATAATAAAGCTTGGCTTGTCAATCTTAATTCTTTCGCCGTTGCCCTTTCTTAATAATGTAGCTCCTGTCGACTGAAGTCCTAACACAGAAGTTTCTCCTGCACCTTCGTTCAATACTGTTGTACTGTCTGTACCGTCATCAGGCTGATTGTATGCAGGTGATGTCGGAGGAGTCTGGCGCGATACAACTACCGGACCTCTGTTTTGAGCATTAGGAACATTCTGATGAGCCATTGAACCCGGTATCGGCTGTGCAGGTCTGACAGCTGTCTGAACATTATTTGAAGCAATCTTCTTAGTTGACTTCTTTTTGTTACCCATAATAATAAAGATGATAACAATTACAAGCACAACAACTACAACAAGGATAGCTGCAATAATAATGATTTTTGTAGTATCCATACCATTATCAGTTTCTGTTGTATTTGTATCTTCTGTAACCGACTGTGTTGCAGGAGCTATTGTTTCAGGCTGCTGTGTTACAGGAGCTACTGTTTCAGCTGTTGTAGCGGAAGTGTCATTATTTATATTTGAATCAGAAGTTGAACCTGATGTATATTCAATACCGAGTGCCTTTAAAATATCTGTAACCTGATTAATACAAATAGCATAATTATAATCGCTCTTTGTAGCATTATTAATACCGATTACTGTTCCGTTTTCATCTACAAGAGGGCCACCGGAATTACCGCTTGTTAAAGTAGCACCATGCTGAATCATATCTGTGCCGCTTACATTAATAAGTTTTGAAACTTTACCGTCAGTAATGGTTACATCATTTCTTGTATATGTATTTTTATTCTGAATTTCTGATACAGAAGCAGGGAAACCGAGAGCATATACCATTTGAGTAGCGGTAACATCATCGCTGTCACCAAGAGCTACAACTTCTCTGTCATAAATAGCTTCTGTAAGATTTAAAATAGCAAAATCGTTTTCCTGACTTTCCTTTTTAATTGTAGCAGTAATCGTAACATCACCTGAAACTACAACCTGGAGTGAAATTTTATCTTCACTGTAATCCTTACCTGCAACAGCAACAAGTGCTTCCTTTGTTTCTGTATCAACATCGACAACATGAGCACATGTAAGAATTGTGTTTGAGTTAATCAAAAATCCTGTACCACCCTGAATAGGAATAACAGAACCGTTTAAATCATAAACCATTCTTACCTGCATAAGACTGTTATTAACCCTTGTAACAGCCTCATTGGTAGTTTCTGCCATTGCCGAATAGCTGGAACCTACAGCAAGGCAGCTCAACATTACAAAGCAAATAATTACGCTTAATAAATGCTGGATTCTGTGTCTTTTTCTTTGCATTTTCATAGTATTTCCTCCTGAAAATATAATTATATGTAAATTTAATATTTACCCTGTTTGATTTTCACTAAACAACTGTTCAAACGAATACTGCGGCAAAAGTTCAATATTAATATTCATTGCTTCATTAATTGTAAATTCACCTGTGCCTTGCAATTTATCAATAACGGTTCTTTCATCAGAATCAATTAATTTTGCAATTTTTTTAATCGAAACTCTGCCGGATTTAATCTCACGTGTAAGAACCGGATAAATAGTTTTCATATAAATACCTCCTGATTGACAAATAATATATATCTGAATCTTTATTCCAATTATATCAATTACGGATGTATTGTTTTAAATAACTGATAAAACGCACAAATAATTGACAGATAACAAAACAACGAATTAATTACATAAAAAATATATTTTTAATAAAACATACAGTTGTCACGAATTTTCGTTGTAATTGTCGCTTTACTACTTTATTTTACACGATTTTTCGTTTAATGTCAATAATATTCTACACCTTTTACTATCTTTTTACTATTAATTTGTCGATTTTAATAAGAAAAGATATTAATAATGCTTTATTAGATTTATAAAAGCGTTTAATGAGATAAAACAATACATAATAATATAAAATACATTTTCTACAAAATTATACTATATATGATACGCCTCTTACAATAAGTGCAAATCTGTGTGCTTAATTTTTCAAATGTTTTTTTAATTTTAAAAAAATGCAGTGTAAAAAGCATTTACACTGCATGAACGAATTTTCATTCATTTAATTTTTATCATTTAGAATTAATAAAATCAAGTTGTTGGTCAATGACGTTAATTACGGTTTGTTTTCCTCTTTCGTCAAGTTTATTAAACTTTTTAATTAACTCATTATTCTGTGAATTTAACTCAAATTTGTTTTTTAAGCCCTCGCTACACAGATCATTTACAGAAACATTAAAATAATCGGCTATTTTTATTAATGAGCTAATAGAAACGCCCTTCTTACTTTTTAACGAATCATTTAATGTTGTTGCTGCAATACCAATTATATCGGCTAATTGTCTTACTGACAAATTATTTTCCGTTAATAAAAATCTGATATTTGAAGATGAAATAAAAGCGTAATCTACCATAACTAATTTGCTCCTTTTTATATCAGCATACAGCAAAACTAACAAAAAAATAAAAAAACGATTTTTATGTAAACAATTTTGTTTTATGTTGACATTTGGGATTTTTTCATATAAAATACATTTGTATTTGGGTTTATATAATATTAAATTTTTTATTAATATATACAAAGTTGTTTATACTATTATCTATCAAATAAAAAATAAAATCAAGTATTTTAGCATATATTATGTTTATTTTGTAAATATAAACATATTTTAATTAATTTTTCATACAAGATAAAACCGTGTGAATTCATATATGTTTTCTACACGGTTTTTATTATGCCCAATCCAATTATATATACGCTACTGCATTTCGTCAATAAAACATGCGTTTTATCAATAACTGATTTTTTATCTTTTAAAGTCAAGTATTATTTATTTGTAATCAAAAGTAACATTAAAATTTTGATTACAATAAAATTTATACAAGGAGAGACTATTATGACATTTCGGGATGATTTTTTAAGACTGATTGATTCCACTACAATATACCGTCTTAGCAAATCTACAGGTATTGAAAGAACAAAACTGCAAAGAATAAAAAGTGGTCAAAAACTTCCGACAAAGGAAGAACTTGAAATAATTTCAAGAGAACTTTCATTGACACCCGATGAAAAAGAAAATATATTTACAGAATTGGAAATAGCATTAATTGGTGAAGATAAATACAAAAGCAGAATACATACTAAAAGATTTATAGAACAACTGTACAATATTTTTAACAATGAATCAGCTAACTCAATCAGTACATCTGAAATAAACCTAAATACAAATAGTATATATACAACAAATACAACAACCGAAACCAACGCTTTAATTAACAGCTTTATGAATGCAGAAACAAGTAAAGAAAATCACATTTATATTTATAACAGCGTAACCGCAGGAGAAATGTTTGAAAATATTTATTCAAAAATAATAAATCATCCGAAACTGTCAGTTACGCATATAATCGGATTCAAACCGCATAATGATACTTATGAAAGTTACTATGCAAATGTAAATATTATAAGTAAAATCTATCCGGTTTTCTTAAGCCAAACAAACTACTATGTATATTACTATTATGATAAAGTAAAAGAAAATTCGATGTTTCCATATACTGTTATCAGTGATAATTATACACTTATGCTTTCATATAATTTTAAGTATGCAATACTTACAAATAATGAAAATGTTGTTAAAACTGCAAAACTGGTTTTTGAAGAAAAAATTAAAAATACCTATCCTTTAATAAGTGATATCACAGATGTATTAAGCTATAGTAATATATATGTTGAACATCATTCAAAGTACAAGCAAAATGACACTCAACTAATAACAATCGAATATGAACCTTGCGTATTTCCTTACTTAGATTCTGAACTTGTTAAATTATTATTAAAAAAAGATATTCCAAATTATAACACAATAGTAGAACGATGTTTAAATATCAAAGATTCTTATAGTAAAATTAAATTAAGCCAATCGTATTTTACAAAAGCAGGTGTTCAAAATTTTATTGATAACGGTAGAATAAATGAAATACCTGAATTTGTTTATGACCCCATACCTTTTGAAATCCGTATAGAATTATTAGAAAAATTATGCTATGATGCAAAAATCAGCAAAATAAAAGAACTGCATCTAATAAATGATAATAAACTGAAAGTACCGGAGAACCTAAGATATTGCGGAAACGGTCAGCTTAATGACTTTTTCCTTTTATTATCTAAAAAAGCGCAAAAGCCATCAATAATCAGACTTAACGAATGTGGCTTTGCAAAACCGTTTTATGATTTTGCATCACACTTACGAGAAACTGACATGGTGTTTTCAAACGATGAAACTGTCGATTACATAGAAAGTTGTATCCAAAAATATAAATAAAGTAAAAACGAAGGTGTAGCAATAAAAATTCTACACTTTTATTTTCCCATAAATTAACAAAATCAAAACGGCTTTATTTTGTAAAAAAGCGGAATAAAAGAGATTACAAGTCAAACAATATTAATGCAATATTTTGCAAATATTACAAATTCAGGGGAGTTTTGATATGAAGGCAACAGGTATTGTCAGAAGAATTGACGACCTCGGTCGTGTTGTTATACCAAAAGAAATTCGTCGCACCCTGCGTATTCGTGAGGGCGACCCGCTTGAGATATATACTGCTACCGACGGCGAAGTTATATTTAAAAAATATTCACCTGTAGGAGAATTATCGGCATTTGCCTCACAATATGCGGAAGTTCTCTCAAGAGTAAGCGGTTTACCCGTTATTATTTGCGACAAAGACCATGTTATTGCCGCATCGGGAGTATCTAAAAGAGAATTACTTGAACGACGGGTTTCACCTGTTCTTGAAAATTATATGGAAAGCCGTAAAAGTTATACTGCAACACAGGCAACGGTCGGTGATATTCAACCGGTTGAAGGTGTGGAACACAGAGCGGCAGTCATATACCCTATTATTGCCGCAGGCGATGTTACGGGTGCAGTTGTAATGCTGATGGGCGAAGATAATAAAGTTCCTACTGAAACAGAAGTTAAACTTGCTCATTCAGCGGCCGCTTTTTTAGGAAAACAAATGGAAGAATAAAATATAAGGGTTGCCACAGGCTTGTGTGACAACCCTTATTATATGAAAATATGGTTTATCACACGAGTTAAGTGAAATAATAAAAAATTTAGGAGAT